>NZ_JBQQCB010000010.1:0-218639 GCF_052246675.1 Nonomuraea sp. KM90
CCGCCGGGGACCCGGCCCCTGGCACACCCCACCAGGACCCGTGGACCGCCCCCTGGGACACCAGCGGCACCGCCTCCTCCCCTTCCTGGACGGCCCCGGCCCAACCGTGGGAAACCCCGGTAGCACAACCCCCGCCCGACGACCCGGCCCTGCGCGCCGCCCTGATCGCCACCGCCTCCGAGCTGACGACCACGCACACGAACGTCTCGGAGCCGGTCCTGACCCGCCTCACCCGCCGCCGCAGGATCCGCGTGGCCACGTGGACGATGGTGTCCCTGGGGACGGTGGGCGCGTTCGTCGCCCTGGTGGCGGTGGGCGTGAACGCCATGGTGAGCAACATCGAGCAGCAGGTCACCGGCGACCAGGCCTCCCCCTACTCGAGCTTCGAGGCACAGGAGGAGCAGATCCCCGACCCGCTGGCCGCCGAGCTGGACGACCCGGTCCAGTACGCCACCACCGGCTACTGCCGCTCGGGCGGCACCAACCAGAAGGACCCGCTGCCCTGCGCCCAGTGGCGGCTGACGACCGCGACGGGCGACGAATGGCGGCTCCCGGGCGCCCGTGCCGGCTATGACGCGGACACCGGCGCCACGATGTCGCTGGCCCTCAGCCAGGACGGCCACCGCGCCGCCTACCGCAGGTCCGACGGCTCGTACGTGGTGCGGGACCTCCGTACGGGCGTCGTCAAGGTGATCGACGTAACGGACGAGCGGGCCACCCCGCACTTCAGGTCCTCCCCGAGCGGCCGCTACTTCTCCGTCTACTTCGAGGACGGCGGCGGCGCGACGCTGGACTTCGACACCGGCGTCACGCACTACGAGTTCGGCGAGCGGATCCGGATCCTGGCGGTGTCCGACGACGGCACCAGGGTGGTCGGCGAGAAGGAGGACGTCACCAAGGTCCCCGGCCACGCCTCCATCACCAAGCTCACGCTGAACGGCCCGGAGGGCCTCGACGGCGGCTACCGCGTCGACCCCGGCCTCCTGGAGTACGGCGGCGCGCTCTCCCCGGACGGTCGCCGGCTGGCCCTGGTGGCGGAGGACACGGAGCTCGTCGTCATGGACGCCCGCACGGGCCGCCTCACGGGCACCCGCGCGGACCTGGGCGAGTACGAGGTGGTGCAGGTCGAACGCTGGCTCGGCGCCGACGAGGTCCTCATCCGCCAGTTGGAGGACGACGAGTACACGCACCTGGTCAAGGTCGACGTGCGGTCGGGCACCACCACGGACGTCACGGACGGGGCGGTGTCGGAGGAGCTGTACTACGACGACCCGCTCGGCCTCTTCCGGGAATGAGCGAAGGGCCCCGCCACCCCCCGGCGAGGCCCTCCCGCGTCCACGATCAGACGGTCGTCCACGATCAGACGGTCTCGTAGACCTGCGCCTTGTCCTCCCCCGGAGCCACCGCCGCCTTGCGGGCCCGCAGCCCGGTCGCCGAGATCGCCAGCCCGACGAGGGCCAGCACCAGCGACACCACGATCGCCGCGCGCAGCGAGCCGATGGAGAGCGTCTCGCCGCCGCCCGAGGTGAGCACGGCGGTCACCACGGCCAGCACGATCGCGCCGCCCACCTGCCCGGAGGTGTTGAGCAGGCCGGAGGCCAGCCCCTGCTCGTCGTCGTCCACGCCGTTGGTGGCCTGGATGTTCAGGGAGGGGAACGACAGCGCGAACGCGATGCCGAGCAGGATCATGCCGGGGATGACCATGCCGCCCAGGCTGGGCGTGCGGTCGATGCCGAGGAACACGGCGTACCCGCCGGCCAGCGCGGCCGCGCCGATCACGATCAGCTTGCCGGTGCCGAACCGGTCCGCGAAGTCGCCCATCTTGGTCGAGGTGAGCGCAACGAGCAGGCCGGCGGGCAGGAACGCCATGGCGGTGCCGAGGGCGGACCAGCCCAGCAGGTTCTGGAAGTACTGCATGGCCACGAACTGGAAGGCCACGTACGAGCCCATGAGGATGAGCAGCCCCAGGTTGGCGCGCACGATGTGGCCGGAGCGCAGGATGCCGAGCCGCACCAGCGGGTGCCGCATCCTCAGCTCCGTGAAGACGAACAGGCCGAGCAGCACCGCCACGCCCACGAGCGAGCCGATCGTCCGCACCGAGGCCCAACCGGCCTCGGGCGCCTGCACGACCGTGAACACCAGCAGCAACATCGACGCGGTGATGGTCACGGCGCCGATCAGGTCGTGACCGCCCTCGGCCCGCTCCTCCCGGCCCCGCGGCAGCACCTTCAGCGCGGCGATCAGCGCGATGATCGCGACGGGCACCGGCATGAGCAGCGTCCACCGCCAGCCGATCTCGGTCAGCAGACCGGACAGCACGAGGCCAAGTGAGTAACCGCTCGCACCGCAGGCGGTGAAGATGCTCAACGCCTTGTTGCGCTCCGGTCCCTCAGGAAAAGTCGTCGTGATGATCGACAAGGCGGCAGGTGCGGTGAACGCGGCGGCCACACCCTTGATGAACCGGGCCGCGATCAGCAGCCCGCCATCGTCCACCAGACCACCGAACAACGACGCAACGGCGAAGACGCCCAGAGCGACCAGGAAAACCCTGCGCCGCCCGAGCAGGTCGGCGGTCCTGCCCCCGAGCAACAGAAGACCGCCGTAGCCGAGCACGTAGCCGCTGACCACCCACTGCAGAGAAGACGTGGTAAGGCCCAGGTCGTGCTGGATGGCGGGCAGGGCGACACCGACCATCGAGACGTCAAGGGCGTCAAGGAATATCACTGCGCAGAGCACGGCGAGCGCGCCCCAACGGGATGAGGAAGAGGACATGAGTCAGAACAATACATGCACTCGCATCTAATGCAAGCGCATTTAATGTCGTTGCATGAGTTTTATCGAAGTGGTAACCTCCGCGACATGGACGAGCAGTTCGTGGTGGAGACCTGGCACTACGTCCTGGCCAAGCACGCCAAGGCGATGTGCGCGCTGGAGCGCGAGCTGGGCGATCGGCACGGTCTGGGGCCTAGCGAGTTCGAGGTTCTGGACCGGATCGTCCATAACAACCGGAAGCTCCGGATCCAGGAGCTGTGCGACGAGGTCCACCTGAGCCAGAGCGCGCTGTCGCGGGTGGTGGCGCGGCTGGAGAAGGCGGCGCTGGTGTCGCGCGGGGTCTGCGACGAGGACCGGCGGGGCGTGTTCGTGTGCATCACGGACGAGGGCCGCGCCCGCCACGCCGAGGCGCTGCCCACCCACCGGGCCGTGCTGTCCGAGATCTTCGCCGACGCCCCCGCCCTGACCCCCTGACCCGCTTCCCCACCGACCGTGGCCGGGTCCTTTCGGCGAAAGGCGCAAAGGCACCGTAGCCGCGCCCCGCGCCCCGCGCAGGTGACCTTAGCCCTGGCCCCTCTCGGCTCTCAAGGGACCCCCAGGCCGGTCGGCGGGCCCCGGGACGCCTTCGCCCTCTCGTCCCCTCACTCCCCAGAGCCGAAGGGACCCCAGCCCGGTCGGTGGGCTGGGATCGGGAAGGGACCGGCAGGGGCTACGGGGCGGCGGTGATGCGGTCGATGATCAGCGGAAGCTGCTCCTCGCCGGCGTCACCCACCGCATACCCCCCGTCCAAAGCCTCAAGAGCCCGCTCGAACCGCCCCGTCTCATCCGCGTGCAGTGTCATCAACGGCTGCCCCGCCCGCACCAGATCCCCCGGCTTGGCGTGCAGCACCACCCCGGCCCCGAAGGACACCGGATCCTCCTTACGCGCCCGCCCGGCCCCGAGCCGCCAGGCGGCCAGCCCCACGGCGTACGCGTCCAGCCGGGTCAGCACCCCCGAGGACGGCACCTCCACGGTCATGGTCTCCGCCGCGCGAGGCAGCAGCGCGTCCGGGTCCCCGCCCTGCGCGGAGATCATCCGCCGCCAGGCGTCCATGGCCGAGCCGTCCTCCAGCGCCTTCTCCGGATCCTTCCCGGACGACACCCCGGCGGCCTCCAGCATCTCCCTGGCCAGCCGCACCGTCAGCTCCACCACGTCGGCGGGCCCGCCGCCGGCCAGCACCTCGACCGACTCCTCGACCTCCAGGGCGTTCCCCACGGCCCGCCCCAGCGGCCGGTCCATCGCCGTCATCAGCGCGACCGTCCGCACCCCGGCGTCGGTCCCGAGCGCGACCATGGTCTCGGCCAGTTCCCGGGCCATCGGGACCGTCTTCATGAACGCCCCGGAGCCCACCTTCACGTCGAGGACGAGCGACCCCGTCCCCTCGGCGATCTTCTTCGACATGATCGACGACGCGATGAGCGGGATCGACTCGACCGTGCCGGTGACGTCGCGCAGGGCGTACAGCTTCTTGTCGGCGGGAGCCAGGCCCGACCCGGCGGCGCACACCACGGCCCCCGCCGAGCGCAGCACCTGCAGCATCTCGGAGTTGGACAGCGAGGCCCGCCAGCCGGGGATCGACTCCAGCTTGTCCAGGGTGCCGCCGGTGTGGCCGAGCCCGCGGCCGGAGAGCTGCGGCACGTACGCCCCGCAGGCGGCCACGAGCGGCGCCAGCGGGAGCGTGATCTTGTCGCCGACGCCGCCCGTCGAGTGCTTGTCGGCGGTGGGCCGGTCGAGCTCGGACCAGTCCATGCGCTCACCGGAGCGGATCATGGCCTGCGTCCAGTCGGCGATCTCGCGCCGGTTCATGCCGTTCAGCAGGATCGCCATGGCCAGCGCGGACATCTGCTCGTCGGCCACGACGCCACCCGTGTACGCGTCGATCACCCAGTCGATCTGGGCCGTGGTCAGCTCGCCCCGGTCACGCTTGGCGCGGATGACCTCGATGGCGTCCATCAGGCGCTCCTGCTGAGGTCCTGCGGCCCGAACGCGTACGGCAGGATCTTGGCCATCCGCTTCGGCCCGTCCTCGGTCTCGACCAGCAGCTCCTCGCCGCCGAACTCGTACAGGAGCTGGCGGCAGCGGCCGCACGGCATCAGCAGCTCGCCGTGGCCGTCCACGCAGGTGAAGGCCACCAGCCGGCCGCCGCCGGAGCTCTGCAGCGCCGAGACGAGGCCGCACTCGGCGCACAGGCCCAGCCCGTAGGAGGCGTTCTCGACGTTGCAACCGGTGACGATCCGCCCGTCATCGACCAGCGCCGCCGCCCCCACCGGAAATTTCGAGTACGGCGCGTACGCGTTCCGCATGGCCTCCGCGGCCTCGTCCCGCAGGCCGTTCCAGTCGATGTTCAATGTTGTTCCCCCCGGCGATAGCGCACGCCGTCGGCCTTGGGCATCCGCAGGCGCTGCGAGGCGACCAGGAGCACGAGCAGCGTGAGCACGTGTGGCGTGATGAAGACGAACTCTCTCTCCAGCTTGTCGACGACCAGCCAGAGCCAGAACAGGACGACCGCGCCCAGCGCGGCGACGGCCATCAGGGTGTACTGCCTGGCGCGCCCGGCCACCAGCTCGACGGGCCGGTCGGGCGCCGTCAGGCGGCGGACCTGCAGCCCCAGGTAGATCAGCAGCAGCACTGCCCCGAACAGGAAGAACGAGGTGACCGCGCCTTCGCTGCGCAGGCGCAGACCTTCGGTGTACCCGAACAGCGCGGCACCGACCGCGAGCCCGCCGGGCCGCCAGTTGCCGAAGATCATGGCGGCCAGGCCGATGAAGCCGCGCCCGGCCGTCTGGCCCTCGACGTACTTGTTGGAGACGAAGACCAGGAACACGCCGCCGAGCCCGGCGAAGGCGCCGGAGATGACGACCGCGAGGTACTTGATCCGGTAGACGTTCACGCCCAGCGACTCGGCCGCCCACGGGTTCTCGCCCGCCGAGCGCAACCGCAGGCCGAAGGACGTGTGCCAGAGCACGAAGAACGTCAGCGGCAGCAGCAGCACGGCCAGGATCACCAGCACGTTCACATTGTGCGTCAGTCCGCGCAGGATGCCGGCCACGTCGGACAGCAGGAACCAGTGGGTGCTCTCCAGCTTGCCGAGCAGGTCCGGACCGTCGGAGAGCAACGGCAGGCTGGGCTCCCACGTCTTCCCGGTGATGGCGGGCGAGGTGGTGATGCCCGCGCCCGCTTCGGAGGCCGGGGTGCCCTCCTTGTAGAGCACCTCGGACAGGAAGCGGGTGATGCCGGGGCCGAGCAGGTTGATGGCGACGCCGCTGATGATGTGGTCGACGCCGAACGACACGGTCGCGATCGCGTGCAGCAGCCCGCCGAGCGCGCCGCCGAGCAGCCCGGCGGCCAGCGCGGCCACAGGGCCCCACTGGTATCCGGCCCAGCCCGCGAACCAGGTGCCGAGCACCATCATGCCTTCGAGGCCGATGTTGACCACGCCGGCCCGCTCGGCCCACAGGCCGCCGAGACCGGCCAGGCCGATCGGCACCGCCAGCAGCAGGCCGGCGGCGAACGTGCCGGAGGAGGTGATGTCGTTCTGGCCGGACACCATCCGCACCAGCGACATCAGCAGGATGAGCGCCGCGACGCCGATGAGCGCCACGTGGTATTTGCCGACCCGGGTCATGCTGTCACCTCAACCGGAGTGTTCCTGCCGAGCTGCTGGGCCGCCCGCCGCTCTTCGAGTCTCAGCGCGAACCGGTTCGTCACCTCGTTGGCCACGACGACCAGCAGGACGATGGCGCCCTGGATGATCGTGACGACGGAGGCGGGGATGTCCGCGAACTGCAGCGCGCCCTGCGCCCGGTCCAGGAACGCGAACAGCAGCGCGGCGATCGCGATGCCGACGGGCTTGTTCCGGCCGAGCAGCGCCACCGCGATGCCCAGGAAGCCCAGGCCGGCGGTGAAGTTGGAGTTGAAGGCACCCCGGGAGCCGAGGATCTCGGGCAGGCCGATGAGGCCGGCGATCGCGCCGGACATCACCATCGCCGAGATCACCATGGTCTTCGGGTTGACGCCCGAGGCGAGCGCGGCGGGGCCGTTGAGCCCGCTGGCCTTGACGTTGAAGCCGAAGCGGGTGCGCTCCAGCACCAGCCAGACCACCACGCCGAGCACGACGGCCACGAGGAGGAAGCCCCAGAGACCGCCTTCGCGGGTGGGCCGCACCAGCCCGAACCAGTCGAACACGAAGTTCAGGTCGGGGAACATGGCCGAGTCGGGAAGCTTCGGCGTGGTCGTGGAGAGGTCGCCCTCGGCGCGCTGGCCGGCGAAGGGGCCGCGGACGAGGAAGGCCGCCAGGTTGATCGCGATGAAGTTCAGCATGATCGTGGCGATGACCTCGTTCACCCCCCTGGTCACCTTCATGACGGCGGGGATGAGCGCGTACAGGCCGCCGACCAGCGCCGCGACCACGATGATTACCGGGATCTGGATCCAGGCCGGCGCGGCGAACGTGGAGCCGACATAGGCCGCGCAGATGGCCGCGATCCGGTACTGGCCCTCGACGCCGATGTTGAAGAGGTTCATGCGGAAGCCGACGGCCACCGCCAGACCGGCGATGAACAGCGGCACCGCCCGGTTGAGGAGCGTGGCGATGGAGTTGGACTCCGCCCGCGCGGTCTCCCCGAAGTTGAAGAAGGCGCCCAGGGCGTCCAGCGGGCTCCCGCCCGCGACGACGATCGCCACGCTGCAGATCGCGATCGCCAGGAGGATGGCGATGACGGCGCCGGCGACGGTGAGCAGCGCCCGGTTGAGCCCGGCGGGCATCACGTCTCCTCAGTACCGGCGATGGCGCCGGTCATGTAGCCGCCCAGCCGCTCGGGCGTGATGTCGGAAGGATCGAGCGCGGCAACGAGCCGCCCACGGTAGATGACCTGGATCGAGTCGGACAGGCCGATCAGCTCGTCGAGGTCGGCGGAGATGAGCAGCACCGCCAGCCCGGCGGCGCGGGCGTTGCGCAGGTGGTCCCAGATCGCGGCCTGGGCGCCGACGTCCACGCCGCGCGTGGGGTGGGCGGCGATGAGGAACGCGGGCTCACCGCTCATCTCGCGGCCCACGATCAGCTTCTGCTGGTTGCCGCCCGACAGGGCCAGGGCCAGGGTCTCGACGCCGGGGGTGCGTACGTCGTACTCCTTGACGATGCGCTCGGTGTCGGCCCTCGAGGCCCGCCGGTCGACCCAGATGCCGTTGCGCGCGGGCTTCCTGGTCTGGTGCCCCAGCACGCGGTTCTCCCACAGGGACGCCTCCAGGAGCAGGCCCTGGCGGTGCCGGTCCTCCGGGATGTAGCCGATGCCGGACTCGCGGCGCTTGAGCGTGGACCAGGCGCTGATGTCCCGGCCGTCCAGCTCGATGCCACCGTGCGCCGGGCGGATGCCCATGATGGCCTCGATCAGCTCGGACTGGCCGTTGCCCTCGACACCGGCGATGCCGAGGATCTCGCCCTTGTGGATCTCGAACGACACGTCGTCGAGGAGCAGGCGCTTGCCGTCCTCGCGCAGCTTGGCCACGTACGTGCCGACCGGGGTGCCCTTCGGCGCCGGGTGGTGGCCGTCGGCCTCCATCGTGAGGTGCGAGACCCGCAGCGCGACCGTGTCGGTCACGGTGGACTCGCGGGTCTCGGGCGTGGGCAGCTCGCTGCCCACCATCAGCTCGGCCAGCCGGCGGGCGGTGACCTGGCTGGGTTCGACGCTCGCGACGGTGGTGCCGCGCCGGATGACGGTGATCGCGTCGGCGATGTCGAGCACCTCGTCGAGCTTGTGCGAGATGAAGATGACCGTCAGGCCCTCGGCCTTGAGCTCGCGCAGGTTCTGGAAGAGCTCCTCGACCTCCTGCGGCACCAGCACGGCCGTCGGCTCGTCGAGGATGAGGATGCGGGCGCCCCGGTAGAGGACCTTGAGGATCTCCACGCGCTGGCGGTCGCCGACGCCGAGGTCCTCCACCAGCTTGTCGGGATCGACCCGCAGGCCGTGGGTGGCGGCCAGGTCGGTGATGCGCCTGCGCGCCGCGGCCGTGTCGAGCACGCCGGCCGTCGTGGGCTCGGCCCCGAGGACGATGTTCTCGAGCACCGTGAAGTTGTCGGCGAGCATGAAGTGCTGGTGCACCATGCCGATCCCGACCGCGATGGCGTCGCTCGGCGTGCGGAAGCTGACCTCCGTGCCGTTGATCCTGATGGTGCCCTCGTCCGGCTTCTGCATGCCGTACAGGATCTTCATCAGGGTCGATTTGCCCGCGCCGTTCTCCCCCACGATGGCGTGCACCGTGCCGGGCTGGACGGTGATGCGGATGTCGTGGTTCGCGACGACACCGGGGAAACGCTTGGTGATGCCCTCCAGCTCTACGGCGGGTTTCACCGTGGCCAAGGTGTCAGCACTCATTTGCCTCTCCTACAGGGGGGCGGCATAGGCAGAAGGCCCGAAGTCAGGACTCCGGGCCCTCGGCTGTCTCTCCTGCCCCGATTTACGGCTTGGCAGGAACCGTGATCTTGCCGTCGACGATGTCCTTCTTGGCAGCGTCGAGCTTGTCCTTGATGTCGTCGATCTCGCCACCGGTGGTGGACAGGCCCACGCCGTCGACCTTCAGGTCGTAGGTGACGTTCGAGCCGCCCTTGGTACCGCCCTGGAAGGCCTTGATGAACTCGAACACGCCGACGTCGACGCGCTTGAGCATCGAGGTCATGATGACCGACTGCAGGTCGGTCTCCTTGACCGTCTGGCGCTGGTCGGAGTCGACGCCGATGGCCTTCTTCTTGGCCGCGGCCGCCGCCTGGAACACGCCGAGGCCGGAGTCGCCGGAGGCGTGGTAGACGATGTCCGCGCCGTCCTGGTACATCTTCTCGGCCGCGACCTTGCCCTTGTCGGGGGCCTTGAAGCCGGTGAAGTCACCGTCGGGGGTGAGGTAGCTGATGTCGATCTTGGCGTCCGCCTTGACCGACTTCACGCCGGCCACGAAGCCGGCCTCGAACTTCTTGATCAGGTCGCTCTCGACGCCGCCGACGAAGCCGACGTGGCCGCTCTCGGACTTGGTCGCCGCGGCGACGCCCGCCAGGTAGGAGCCCTGCTCCTCGGCGAACAGCAGGCCGGTCACGTTGGGCGCGTTGGAGGCGGAGTCGACGACCGCGAACTCGATGTCCGGGTATTCGGTGGCCGTCTTCTTGATGTCCTCGGCGTAGGCGAAGCCGACACCGATGATCGGGTTGTAGCCCGCGTCCGCGAGCTGGCGCAGCAGGTCGCCGCGGTTGGAACCGTCGGCGGACGGGCTGAGCTCCTTGATCTCCGCACCGAGATCCGTCTTTGCCTTCTCCAGGCCGGCGTATGCGGCGTCGTTGAAGGACTTGTCGCCACGCCCGCCGACGTCGAACGCCAGACCCACCTTGAGCGAGCTCTTCGTGGCTTCGCTGCTGGCGCCGCCGGTCGGCTCCTGACTGGCCGCCGTGGTGCCCCCACCATCGCCGCCACAAGCGGCTGCTGCCATGAGCATGACACCGGCCACCGAGCCGAGCATCATCCTGTTGAATCGCTTGCCGAGCAAGGCGACTCCCTTCCATTTCCCCGCCGCCGAATCTCATCGCAGGCGCGAAGAAACGTACGGCACCTGCACGGAAGATAGTTGCTTGACCAGGGCGAACCAAACTGGCGCACAGGGTCGCAACCTGTCCGTTATCGACATCACTCGCGTCCGTGACCTGAATCCCGGTTCAGGCACACGGTACGCCCGTGGAAAGTTTTGCCCAACTTTGGTACACGATCACCCCTTGCCCGAGAGCCGATCGTGACGGATGTTCCCAGCGACGGTGAAATCTCGCATCGGAGTTCTGCATGCACCCTCGGAAGGCCCTTCGGGCACTCGCCGTGCCGCTGGCCGCGTTACTCGTCGCGTCCATCACCGGCGTCCCACCCGCCTCGGCCGGCACCCCCGCCATCAAGATCGAGAACAACGCCACCCAGCCCGTCTTCTCCCGCGCGGACGCCGTCAAGCAGACGGTGTTCGTCGAGGTCGCGGGGACCGACAGCGACAACGACGGCGCACCCGACCGGGTGGCCGTGGACATCCTGCGGCCCAAGGAGACCGACCAGGGACTGAAGGTCCCGGTGATCATGGAGGCGAGCCCGTACTACGCCCCCGGCAACGACGTCGCGAACCACCCCGTGGACGTGGACGAGAACGGCAACCCGCTGCCCGCCCTGACCGCCCTGTCGGCCAAGCCGGCCGCCGAACCGTTCGACGGCTACTACGACAACTACTTCCTGCCCCGCGGCTACGCCATCGCCCTGGTCGAGAACCTCGGCAGCGCCCGCGCCACCGGCTGCCCGACCTCCGGTGACCGCAACGAGACGGCCGGCCCGAAGGCCGCGATCGACTGGCTGAACGGCCGCGCCAAGGGCTTCGACGCCGAGGGCCACCCGGTCGAGGCCACCTGGTCGACGGGCAAGGTCGGCATGATCGGCGTCTCGTACAACGGCACCCTGCCCAACGCCGTCGCCGCGACGGGCGTGGAGGGCCTGGAGACGATCGTGCCGATCGCCGCCATCTCCAGCTGGTACGACTACTACCGCGCCAACGGCGGCGTCCTGGCGCCCGGCGGCTTCCAGGGCGAGGACCTGGACGTGCTCGCCAAATACGTACTGACCAGGGAGAACGGCCAGGAGGCCTGCGGCGACGTGATCGACGGGATCACCGCCACCCAGGACCGGATCACCGGCGACTACAGCCCCCTCTGGGACGCCCGCAACTACCTCAACGACGTGCGCAAGGTCAAGGCCAGCGTCTTCGTGGTGCACGGGCTCAACGACTGGAACGTCAAGACCAAGCAGTTCGCCCAGTGGTGGTACGCCCTGTCCAAGCGGCACGTGCCGCGCAAGATCTGGCTGCACCAGGGCACCCACATGAACCCCTTCAGCCTGCGCACGGTCGAATGGCTGCGCCAGCTCCACGGCTGGTTCGACCACTGGCTGTACGGCATCGACTCGGGCATCATGCGCGAGCCCCAGGCGGACGTGGAGATCGCCGCCGGCCAGTGGGCCCAGCACGCCTCGTGGCCGCTGCCGGGCACCGCGACCGTGCCCCTCTTCCCGGGCTCCGGCTCGACGCTCGGCCTGCTGCCCCGCCCGCGCTCGCCCGAGGAGTCGTTCGTGGACCAGAAGGTCAGGACAGCCGAGCAGCTCGTGGAGGCGACGGGGGCCGATCCGAACCGGCTGGCGTGGACGACCGGCGCGCTGCCCGCCGACGTGCGGATCTCGGGAACGCCCACGGTGTCGGTGCGGGCCTCGCTCAAGGACGGCGCGTCCCCGTACCTGACGGCACTGCTGGTGGACTACGGCACCGACGTCCGCCCGAACGGCACCCTGCTCTCGACCGGCCAGTCCTACTGCTACGGCCAGGGCGTCCCGGGTGACACGGGCTGCACCACCCTCCGGACGCTCGGCACCGCGACGACCCCGTACAAGATCGTCACCCGGGGCTGGCTCGACGTCCGCAACCGCCACCGCCCGGACCGCACCGAGCCCCTACGGCCCGGCAAGGACTACACGTTCACCTGGGACTTCCAGCCGACCGACTACTTGTTCAAGAAGGGGCACCGGCTCGGCCTGGTGATCATCTCCACCGACTACGACTACACCCTCCGCTACCCGCCAGGCACCAAGATCACCGTATCCCCCGCCCAGTCCGCCCTCCGCCTGCCCGTGACCCTGGGCAAACTGCTCTGAACGACCGCCTCACAAAGGCGGCCACGCTTTCCTGCGCGCGCCCGGCTGTCCACCAGCCGGGCGCGCCCCTTGCGCGAACCGGGCCCCGCACTCCGCGACGCGGCACGCGAGACCCGAAGTACGGCCGGGTGGGGAGGAACAGGGGTCAGGCGGAGACGGAAAAGGGCATGTCAGGCCAGGGCGGAGGTGACCGGGTCCAGCGGCCCGACCTCCCACAGCGCCGTCAGCGCCGTGGCGGCCAGGACCCGCACGCCCATCGCGATCGCCTTCTCGTCCACGTCGAACGTCCCCTGGTGGATGTCATACGTCACCCCGTCGGGCGACCGCGTCCCGAGCCGGGCGAACGCCCCCGGGATCGACTCCAGGTACCAGGCGAAGTCCTCGCCCCCGAGCGACTGCTGCGTGGGGACGACCGCCCCGGCGCCCAGCACGCGCTCGGTGGCCTCGGCCAGCATCTCGACGCTGACCTCGTCGTTGACCACCGGCGGCACCCCGCGCGTGTAGTCCATCGTGGCCTCGACCCCGTAGGCGGCCGCCACCGACTCCAGCAGCGACTTGATCAGGTCGGGCGCGGCGTGCCAGGCGGTCTCGTCGAGGCAGCGCACCGTGCCCTCGGCCACGCCGTCGTCGGGGATCGCGTTGGCCGCCGAGCCGGCCTCCACCTTGCCCCAGACGAGGCTGAGCGAGGAGCGCGGGTCGACGCGCCGCGACAGGGCCGCGGGCAGTTCGGTGAGGATCTTGGCCAGGGCGAAGACCAGGTCGGCGGTCAGGTGGGGGCGGGCGGTGTGGCCGCCGGGGCCGGAGACCCTGATGACGATCTTGTCGCAGGCGGAGGTGATCGGGCCGGGCCTGAGCCCGACCTGGCCCACGTCCACGCGCGGGTCGCAGTGGAGCCCGAAGATGCGGTCCACGCCGGCGATGCCGCCCTGGGACATGACCTCGAGCGCGCCGCCGGGCAGCTCCTCGGCGGGCTGGAAGATCAGGCGTACGCGGCCGGGCAGCAGACCGGCGGCGGCCTGCTGGGCGAGAAAGAGCGAGGTGCCGAGCAGCGCCGAGGTGTGCACGTCGTGACCGCAGGCGTGGCAGGCACCGTCCACGGTCGAGCGGTAGGCGACGTCCTTCTCGTCCTGCAGGGGCAGCGCGTCGATGTCGGCGCGCAACGCGATGGTCGGCCCGTCGCCGCTGCCCACGTCGCAGATCAGCCCCGTGCCCTGGGTGAACACCGTGGGCTTCAGACCGGCGGCGACGAGCCTGTCGGCGATCCGCTGGGTCGTACGATATTCGGCGAAGGCCAGCTCAGGGTGCATGTGGAGATCGCGGCGGAACGCCACGAGATCCTGCTCGGTCTCCGCCAGGAACGCGTCGAGTTCCCCCCGCAGCTCACGTCCCCGCATATGTCACCGTCCCGTCCCATGCCGCGCGCCCCAGATGTGCTGGCCATCGCGGCTCATGCCCTGTAAAAATCTCCATCCCGCGGTGGCCACCCGGTTTGAGCGGCCGCTCGGCGAACCAAAAGGCACACCCAGTGGGTACGGTGCGCGAGATCGTCAGCACGGGCTTCGCGGTCATCGGTTGTGATTGCCGCCGCTCCAGCCCGGGAGCACAGCGGTCGGCCGTGAGCCCGATGGCGATGCCTCGACTTTATCGCTCCCCTGCGACTCCGCGCCGACAGATACACCAAAAGTTAGCCGACGGCAGGGCCGAAACCGCAGGTCGTCACGTTCCGCATACGCGCGGCTGATCCGGAAATAGTCACAAGGGATCAGTAGATCGTGACCCGATGCTGTCACTTCAAACGTGGTCAGCGATTCCGAATCCTGTCACCTTCTGTCATGGTCATGACACTCCAACGATGGCTGCATTTGAGAAGAATGCGTGTTTCACTCGCTGTATGATCACTAATATCCCGTTCGGGGAGAAGAGTGCTGGGTTGAGCATCTTCGAGCCGAGTGAGGGGACCCTGGTGGTCGTACCCTCGCTCTCCCTCCCGCAGGATGAGCTCCGCCGCATCACGGCGGCCAGGTCGTACGAGGAGCGCCTGCTGTTCCTGCTGCTCACGCTCCGCGAACCCAAGGTCAAGGTGGTCTACCTCTCCTCCGCGCCCATCGACCCCGACATCGTCGACTACTACTTCGCGTTCCTGCCCGACCCGGATGACGCCGCCAAGCGTCTCACGCTGATCAGCCTCGACGACCCCTGGTCCCAGCCGTTGACCAGGACCCTGCTCGATCGCCCCGACGTCATCGAGCAGTTACGCTCGGCGATCGACGGTGACGCTTGGCTGGTGCCGTTCGTCCTCAGCGAGCTCGAGGAGGAGCTCGCCTCGTTACTCAACGTTCCCCTCTACGGACCGGCAACGTCCCTTTCCTATTACGGCTCCAAGAGCGGGGCCCGGGAAGTGGGACACGAGGCGGGTGTGCCGATGGCGCGCGGCTTCGCCGGCGTGCACTCGGCGCTCCAGATCGAGGAGGCGATGGAGGCCCTGCCCGGCGAGCGGGTGATCGTGAAGCTGAACGACGGGTACTCCGGTCTCGGCAACGCGATCGTCACGAAGGCCGACAGGTCGCTCACCAGCTTCTCCGCAGCCGGCGAGACCTGGGCCAACTTCACCGCGAAGATCCGTGACCGGGGGGCCGTGGTCGAGGAGTTCATCGAACATCGCCCGCTCTACTACCCGAGCGCGCTGGCTCAAATCACGCCCGGCGGTCAGGCTCAGGTGCTGGCCACGCACGACCAGGTGCTGGGTGGCAACAACGGCCACGTCTACCAGGGCTGCACGTTCCCCGCGGCGCCCGAGTACCGCGCCGAGGTGGGCGCGTCGGCCGGCCGGATCGCGCAGGTCCTGGCCGAGCGGGGAGTGGTCGGGCTGTTCGGGATGGACTTCTTCGCGCTGAAGGCCGACGCCGGGTACGCGGCGCTGCTGTGCGAGATCAACCTCCGGATCGGCGGCACCACGCATCCGTTCGGCGCCGCCGTGCTGACGACCGGGGCCACGTACGATCAGGCCACCGGTCACCTCATGTCTGGAAATCAGCCGAAGTTCTACACCGCAACCGACAACTGCGCTTCGTCCTGCCTGCGCGGGCGCACCCCGGGTGAGGTGATGCGGACGGCGGACCGGCTCGGCATCGGCTTCGACGCCGAGCGGCGCACCGGAAACGTGTTCCACCTGCTCGGCGCGATCCCCGAGTACGGCAAGCTGGGCTTCACCTCGATCGGTAACTCACGCGAGGAGGCCGACGAGCTGCACGCCCTCACCCGGCGTCTCCTCTGCGGCCCCTGACCGAGCCCCCGACCGTGCCCCCCGCCGAGCCCCCTGCCGAGCCCCCCGCTGAGGAGCCCCGCAGGCCGCGCCAGCCGATGATCCCCAACACGATGGCGAGGATGATGTTCACCGCGATCAGGATCCCGTGCACCACGTAGAAGCTGGTCGGATGCCCATCGGCCAAGTTAAACCCCAGGTTCACCCACTCGAAGATCATGAATACGCCCAGGATGATGAGGAATCCGGCGATCTTTCGTGACACATGTACCTCTCTAGTATCGAAGGTGGATCTTCGGGGGATGTGTCGCCACATGGGCATTAACACGGAGCTACGCTGAGACCGCCATGTGGACGAAACTCGTGCCGGTCACGGCACTCATCGCCTCGGTCTCGCTCACCGGCGGGACCGCATATGCCGAACCGACGACGCCGGTCGGCGGCGAGGCGCTGGGCAGCCGCGGACTGGTTGTCCCCGCAGGCGTCAAGAAGCCGCCCAAGAGCAAGGCTACTTCGTACGTCATCGCGGACGCCGGAACGGGGCAGGTGCTCGCCGCCAAGGACGCCCACGGGCGCTACCTGCCGGCCAGCACGCTCAAGACGCTGACCGCACTCACACTGATCCCCAAGCTCGACAAGAACCGCAAGATCCGGCCCAGCCAGAACGCCTGCAACCAGGAGGGCAGCGCGGTCGGGCTGTCGCCCAAGGCGACGTACAAGGTCGACGACCTGTTCAAGGCGCTGATGATGTCGTCGGGCAACGACGCCGCGATGGCCCTGGCCGAGACGAACGGCGGCCTGGCCAAGACCATGAGTGACATGAACGCCGAGGCCAAGCGGCTGCAGGCGTACGACACCGTGGCCAAGACGCCCAGCGGCCTGGACAAGCCGGGGCAGAGCAGCTCGGCGTACGACCTGGCGCTGATCGCCCGCGCCGGCCTCGCCAACCCCGAGTTCCGGCGCTACATCAGCACGAAGACCAGCAAGTTCCCGGCGCCCAAGGGCCACTACGAGATCAGCAACCACAACAAGCTGCTCTGGCGCTACCAGGGCATGGTCGGCGTCAAGAACGGCTGGACCTCGAAGGCGCAGGCCAGCTTCGTGGGCGCGGCCACCCGCGGCGGCCACACGATCGTGGTGAGCATCATGCGGCACCAGGGCGGCTTCTGGGACGAGATCACCCAGCTGCTCGACTGGGGATTCTCGGTGCGCGGCAAGGCCGCCCCGGTCGGTCAGCTCGTGGACCCGCTGCCCGCGTCGGCGCTCGCCGCGCCCCAGCAGCGCCCGTCCGCCGCCGCCCCCGCCTCGCCGGGCACCTCGGTCACGCCGGCCGCCCAGCCGCCGCTGCTGGACACCGCCGCCTCCAAGCAGACCGACTCGACCAAGACGGTCGGCTCGCTGGTGATCGGCGGCGGGCTGCTGTTCGGGCTGATCTGGCTGGGGTACGGGATCCGCCGCAAGCGCGGCCGCTCACGCCTCTGACGGCCGGCCGGCCTCCTCGACGGAGCGAGCCGGGCCCTCCGCGGAGGGCGCCGGCTCCTCGGTGAACGGGACCGGCGAGGGCGCCGGCGGCGGGCACAGCCCCGAGGTGGCGGTCCAGGCGGCGACGAAGAGCACGAGCCGGGCCGAGAAGTTGATCCAGACCAGCAGGCCGACGATGACGGCGAACGTACCGTAGACCGGGTTGCCCAGGGTGGTGGCCAGCAGCAGCGTCGCGATCTGCTTCAGCACCCCGAACCCGATCGCGCCGAGCAGCGCCCCTTGGGCGATCACCCGGAACGGCCGGGTCGGCCGGGCCACCCAGCCGAGCAGGATCACGAACAGCACCCAGTCCGCCCCCACGCTCGCCGTCACGCCCGCGGCCCTGAGCCCGAGGTTGGCCAGCATGTCCGCGCCGCCGAAGACGGCGTGCACGACCTTGTCCGTGGCCGTCGTGGCGAACCCCGCGACCAGCACGGACACGATCGCCGTCAGCCCCAGCATGATCAGCGAGGCCAGGTCGCGCAGCTTGCCGAGGAAGAAGTTCAGCGGGGGCGTGGTGGCCATCGAGATGTCCCGCAGCGCCCCGCGCAGCGCGTCGAGCGCGCCGAGCCCGGCGTACAGGAGGCCGAGCAGGCCGATGATCCCGGCGGTCTCCTTGGCCCTGGCGATGGCCTTGATGTCGAGCTGGGCGGAGATGCCCGGCAGGCGTTCGACGATGGCCTTCTCCAGGGCGTATCTGGTCTCATCGCTGGTCGCCACCACGAACCCGAGCACCGCGTACGCCAGCGCCACCAGCGGGAAGAAGGACAGGAAGGCGAAGTAGGTCACCGCGCCGGCCAGCCGGTCGCCGGACTGGAGCTGGTAGCGCTGCGCCGCGCGGACGAGATGGTCGAACGACAGCCTGCGCACCCGCCAGTCGTCGAGCTTGCCGCGCCCCCATGCCTTAACCGACTCGACGCGCTCCGTCAGACTCGCCATGACACCCTCTTCCCAGGGATCTCCTACCCCAGGCCCGGGTGACGATCACGTACGAGCCACCGCGCCCGCGCTCCGCGCCAGGGCCGCCAGGACCGCCGCCAGGTCGTGATGGAGCAACTGCCCACCACTCTTGACGACACGCCCCGCGACCATGACCGTCTCCACACAACCGAGGTCGGCGTTCAGCACGACGGCGCCGATCGGGTCGTGGGCGGCCGCCATGCCCAGCGTGTCGGTGCGCAGGAGCATCAGGTCGGCCTGCTTGCCCGGCCGCAGCGAGCCGACGACGTCGGCCATGCCGAGCACCTCTGCGCCCTCGATGGTGGCCATGCGCAGCGCGTCACGGGTGGTGAAGCCGAGCCCGGCGCCGCCGGGGCGGCCGCGTTCGAGCAGGTGAACGGCGCGCATCAGGGAGAACATGTCGCCGGGCGAGCAGACCACGGTGTCGGCGCCGAGCCCGGCCGGGATGCCCGCCGCCCGGATCCGCCCGGTGGCCGGGTAGCCCATCGCCAGGTTCATCTCGTCCACGGGCGCGAGCGAGACGCTGCCGCCGTTCGCGGCGATGCGCTTGAAGTGCTCGTCGGTGTAGTGCAGGGCGTGCACGAACGTGGTGGGAACGTCGAGCAGCCCGTTGGACTCCAGGAACGCCAGGCCGTCGGCGGCGCCCTCCGGAGTGTGCCCCAGGTGCGCGGTGACCGGCAGGCCCAGCTCGCCGGCCAGCCGCCATTCCACCAGCGCGCGCTCGGGGCCCGCGATCTCCGGTCCCAGGGCCGCGAGGGCCATCGTGACCAGGCCGGAGGCGTCCGGGAGCTGCTCGCGTACGCGCCGGGCCCCGCTCGCCAGGCCGGCCGGGTCGCCGCCGTGGCAGAAGCCGAACACGGCCCTGACGCCGGACTCGCGCAGCGCCCGGACGGCGGAGTCCGTGTGGTCGGGGGTGAGCTGGATGTGCGACCAGTCGAGCAGCGTGGTGACGCCCGCGTCGAGGCACTCCAGCGCGCCCGCGAGGTTGCCGGCGTGGACGTCCTCCGGCCGGAAGCGGGGTGCGAACTCGCCGATGACGCGCCGCAGGTAACCGGGGAAGTCGACGTCGGGCGCGGCCGCCCTGATGGCCGCCTGCCAGGTGTGCCGGTGGGTGTCGACGAAGCCGGGGAGCACGATCCGCCCGGTCGCGTCGATCACCTGCGCGCCCGGGACCTCGGGCAGGCCGGGGCCCACCTCGGCGATCACGTCGCCCTCGATCCGCACGTCGGCGTGGCCGAGGACGACGGGCTCCGGCTCGGTGTCGATGACGAGGCCGTTCCTGATCAGTTGGGTGATTACCATAGTGAAAAGCTTAGAGAGAAGCTTTTCAGAAAGCAATCTGATGATGGGTATTCTCGATGGCGTGAAACCGGATGAGATCGACGCGTTGGTGCCCGGCTGGCAGGAGGCGGGCATGTCGTCGTCGCTCATCGCCGCACTCGAGCTGAGCAAGCGGGCCTCCCGGCTGCACCTGCACTTCGAGCAGGCGATCAAGGCCGAGCTGTCGGAGCTGGGGCTGACCTACGCCGAGTTCGACGTGCTGACGGCGCTGAACCGGGCGGCGCCGCCGTACCGGATGAAGCCGAGCGAGTTGTCGAAGTCGCTGCTGCTCACCTCCGGGGGGATCAGCAACGTCCTGCAGCGGCTGGCGGCGGCCGGATACGTGGAGCGCGAGGCCAACTCCGGTGACGCCCGCAGCCGCTGGGTCCAGCTGACGGACAAGGGGCGCCTGCGGGCCGAGGCGGCGCTGGAGGCCTCGGCGCGGGCGCACGAGGACGTCACGGCGGGGATCCCTGAGGAGACGGTGCGGCAGGCGGCGGACGTGCTGCGCGCGGTCCTCACTCCGATGAGCCGCCGCCGCTACCGCTGAGCCCGCCCCCATGCCCGGCTACAGTCCGTGGCGCGCGGCCCAGGACGTGATGGCCGCGGCGATCTCCTCCGGCCGGTCCTCCGGCGCGTGGTGGCCGGCCGGGCCGCAGTGCTCGGTCTCCAGGGCGGCGATGTTCTCCGCGCACCAGGCCGCCATCGCCTCCCCGACCAGCAGCGTCGGCGACGAGTCGAACGTGAGCAGCAGCTTGGGCACGTCGTCGCTGCTCGCCAGCCACTTGCCCGAGCCGTCCAGGCGGGCGGCCACGTCGGCGGGCTCGCCGTCGATCGGCAGCGACCGCGCCCACTCCAGCAGCGGACGGCGGCTCTCCCGGGTGGGGTAGGGCGCCAGGTACGGCTCCATCTCCTCCTGGCTCAGGCTCGTCAGCACCCCTCCGGTGAACGCGGTCTCCACGAGGAAGTTCCGGTCGAGCACCAGCGATTCCCCCTCGGGACCGCGGATCAGCTCGGCCCGCGCACGCGGCCCCTCGCCCAGCTCGTCCCAGCTCATCCCACGGACGATCGTCTCCATGAAGGCCACGCCCCGCACCCGCTCCGGGTGGCGGGCCGCCCAGTCGAACGCCAGCGCGCCGCCCCAGTCGTGCCCGACCAGCACCACACCGTCCAGGCCGAGCGCGTCGAACCAGGCGTCGAGGTAGCGGGCGTGGTCATCCATCCGGTACGGCACGTCCGGCTTGCCCGAGCGCCCCATGCCGATGAGATCGGGGGCGAGCAGCCGGCGGCCGGGCCGGGCGACCCCGGGCAGCACGTTTCGCCACAGGCGGGACGAGGCGGGATTGCCGTGCAGGAAGACGAAGGGCACACCCTCCCCCGCGTCCTCGTAGTACATCGCGGAGTCCAGCACATCGAGCTCAGGCATGATCGATCCTTTTCGTTCGTTTGACTAACATTCGTGGCACTAACGAAATTACACCGTTAGTCGCACTAACGCAACAGATAAGATCGCCCGCATGACGGACCCGATGGACGAACAACTCACCCCGGCCCCCCTGCGCAAGGTGCCCAGCCGGATGTTGTCGCTGGTCGCCACGCACGCCGACCGGCTCGTCACCGAGGGCCTGGCCGGAGCGGACGCCCGCAAGTGGCACTACGCCGCGCTCATGGCGCTGCGCGCGTCCGGCCCGGTGAGCCAGGCGGAGCTGAGCAGGATCACCGGGATCTACCGCAGCGACCTGGTCGCCGTCATCAACGAGCTCACCGAGCGCGGCCACGTCGAGCGCGCGCCGGACCCCGCCGACCGCCGCCGCAACGTCATCACCATCACCGAGCAGGGGCGCCGGCACCTGGAGCGGCTGCAGCGTCTCATGGCGGAGCTCCAGGACGACTTCCTGGCGCCCCTAAGCGGACCGGAACGCGAGCAATTCACGGATTTTCTCGCCCGCCTGCTGGCCCACCATTCGCGGCGTCGTGGGGCCTGAGCAGGGCCGAAACCATGGCAGCGGAACATCGGGAGCCCTAGCCTGAGGGGAGTTGGGACCGATCCAGGAGGCGTCGCGCCTATGGCCGAAATCAGCACCGGGCAGATGGTCAGACTCCAGCGCGAGCGAAGGGGCATGAGCACCACCGCGCTGGCGACCCAGTCCGGCTGCACCCCCAGGCACATCGAGCTGATCGAGCACGGCAAACGAACACCCTCGCTCCCCCTCCTGCGGGAGATCGCCAAGGTGCTGGGCGTACGCACCGCGGTGCTCTTAGGCGAGACCCCGCGCGACTCCCACGAGCCGAGCAGGCCGCAGATCAGCGACATCGAGCGGGCCCTGTTCACGTGCCGGTCGCTGGCGCCCGACATCGAACCGCCCGACGTCGAGCAGCTCTCCGAACGAGTGGCCGCGGCCCGCAACGCCTGGTTCACCTCGACGCGCCGCTACTCGATCCTGATGGCCGCGCTGCCGTCGCTGGTCACCGACGCCGAGAGCCTGGCCCTGGAGCGCACACCGGGCGCGCACAGCGTGGCGACGGACGCGTACCTGCTGGCCAGGGGGGTGCTGAAGCACCTGCGGCGGGTCGATCTGGCGCATCTCGCGGCCGACCGGGCCATGCGGTTCGCCGAGGAGTCCGGGGATCCGCTGATGATCGCGTGGGCGTACTGGAACCTGGGGCAGTCGATGTTGTCGGACGACATGCACCAGATCGCGTACGACGTCGCGCGGCGCGGCATCGAGCTGCTGGAGCCGCACGTCGGCGACGGCGACCAGCGCCACCTCAAGGCGCTCGGCGCGCTGCACCTGCTCGCCGCGATCGGCGAGGCCCGCATGGGCGACGACGACGGGGCCAGGGAGCGCGTACGCGGGCCGGCGGCGCAACTGGCCGAGCGGGTCGACGACTCCTCGGGCGTCTACGACCTGGCCTTCTTCGGCCCCACCAACGTCGCCATCCACATGGCCAGCATCGAGAACGACACCGGCCGCCCGGAGGCGGTGCTGCACATCGCCGACGACATCGACCTGCGGCGCACGCCGTCCATCGAGCGGCGCACCACCCACCTCGGCCACGTCGCCCGCGCCTGCGAGGACCTGGGCGACGACGCCGCCAGCCTGCTCCACCTCCTGCGAATAGAGCGTGAATGCCCGGAAGAGCTCGACCACAAGCTGCTGTTGAGGGAGATGGTCCGCTCGCTGGCACGGCGGGCGCGGCCGTCGTGGGCGCCGGAGGTGCGCTACCTGGCCGAGCGCCACGACATCCCGATCTGAGCCGCCCGGCGGGCGAACTCAGAGTTCGGTCACCACGAACAGGGAGATCTTGCGCCCGAGTTCGTCACGGACAGGCGCGCGGGTGCGACTCTGCGTCCATGACCACAGCGCCGACTGCCGATTTCGTCATGGAACGCCTGCTCCAGGAGGCCACCCGAGAGTTCCCCGGGTGGTCCTTCGTACGAGATCATTCGGGCTGGACCGCCATACGCGACGAGACCCGGCTCACCCGGCCCAGCCTGGCCGCCCTGCGTGCCCTCCTACGCGTGCACCGGGCGGCGCAGCGGAGATGACCGGCACGCCCTTCGAGGGCCCCTGGGCCGGCTCGCCGCCCGAGAACGACCATCCTCTGGCGAGGCGGCAGCTCGAGGTCCTGCGGTCCACGTATCCGGCGTGGGAGATCCATTTCCGCATCGACGCGGCCGGCGCGCCCAGGTGGACGGCCGAGCTGCGGCGGCCGATCACGGCGCAACTGACGGCCGGCGGAGTACGGGAACGCATCGGCGGCCCTGACGCCATCACCCTCGCCTCCGCCCTGGCCCACCAGTCGTCCCTCCTCCACAACGGCCGGACCGCCTGGCCACCCGCCTGACCACCCCCCTGCCCGGCTTCCCATCCCTCTCCGGGGAAGCCGGGCCCGAGCGGAAAGCGTCAGCCGGTGGTGGACGGCAGCACCCTGGCAGCCAGGCCCGATATGACGGCGGCCACCTCTCCGGGGGCCTTGGCGTGGGCCGAGTGGCCCTGGCCGGACAGCACCACCCTCGACGCGGCCGGCAGCACCCGCTCCAACGCGTCCAGCCGCTCCCCCAGGTGCCCCGGGCTCCGGTCGCCCCCCAGCAACACCACCGGCGCGCTGATCTCCGCGTAGGCGCCGAGCCGGACGCCGAGGGAGTCCATGGCGGCGTTGTCCTCGATCTGCCGGGGAGCCAGTGCCCGCATCCTCGGCGACACCGACACGAACCAGCCCACCAGCAGGGCCGCCCAGGCCGGCAGCCCCACGGTGTCGCGCACGAAGATCCGCATCGCCCGGCCCGGCCGCCCGGCGGCGATGGCGGCCCGGGTCCGGGTGTGGACCTCGCCGTGCGGTCCCCCGAGCGGCGGTCCGATCACCGCCGGCGGCTCGTACAGGACCGCCCCGGCGAACGCCGACGGCGCCGCCACCATGGCCTCCAGCGCGATCACCGCCCCGGAGGAGTGCCCCGCGACCAGCACGGGCCCGCCGCCGACGGCCGCCACCACCGCGAGCACGTGCTCGACCTCCTGCGCGACGGTGCAGGGCGGGAGGTCGAGCCGGTATTGCCGCCGGTGCGGGCGGACGACCCGGTAGCCGGGGGTCAGCCGCTCGGCCACCTTCCGCCAGGAGGCGCCGTCGTCCAGGCCGGGGTGCAGGACCAGGATGACGGGCCCGCTCCCCTCGTCGACGGCCCGCGCCTCGGTCCCGTCGGCCGCCTTCGCCGTCATTTCCATGGCCTCTCCTTAGCATCGCTAAGTGCAACTTAGCGCCGCTAAGCCGCCCTGACAACCGGCCCGCCTCGGCGGCCGGCGGCGAGCCCTTCGATGGGAGAGGCGTACGCGACCGCGGCCGGCAAAAACGAAAGCCGGGCACGCCGCTTGATCGGCGTGCCCGGCCCTGAAGGTCGGGAAGGTTACAGCTTGGGCAGGAAGCCCACCCGGTCACGGACCTGCGCCATGGTCTCCTTGGCCACCGCCGCGGCGCGCTCCGCGCCGATCGCCAGCATGCGGTCGAGCTCCACCTCGTCGGACAGCAGCTTCTCCGTGCGCTCCCTGATCGGCGCGAACGTGTCGGCCACGGCCTCCGCCACGTCCTTCTTGAACGTGCCGTAGCCCTGGCCTTCGTAGCGGGCCACCAGCTCGGGGATGGGCGTGCCGGTCAGCGCCGACTGGATGCGCAGCAGGTTGGAGATGCCCGGCTTGTTCTCCTCGTCGAACAGCACCTCCGAGCCCGTGTCCGTCACCGCCCGCATGATCTTCTTGCGCAGCGGCCCGGGCTGCTCCAGGACGTCGAGGATGCCCGCCGGGCTCGACGACGACTTCGACATCTTCGCCGTCGGGTCCTGGAGGTCGGTGATCTTCTCGACCTCCTTGAGGATGTAGGGCTCCGGCAGCGTGAACGTGTCGCCGAACCGGTGGTTGAACCGCTGGCCCAGGTCGCGCGTGAGCTCGAGGTGCTGCTTCTGGTCCGCCCCGACCGGGACCCGGTTGGCCTGGTAGATCAGGATGTCGGCGGCCTGCAGGATCGGGTAGGTGAACAGGCCGACGCTGGCCGCGCTCTCCCCGAACTTGGCCGACTTGTCCTTGAACTGGGTCATCCTGGCCGCCTCGCCCATGCCGGTGAGGCAGATCAGGATCCAGGCCAGCTCGGTGTGCTCGCGCACGTGCGACTGCACGAAGACGGTGGAGCGCTCGGGGTCGAGCCCCGCGGCGAAGAGCTGGGCCGCGGCCACGCGGCTGCGTCGGCGCAGCGCGGCGGGCTCGGTCGGCACGGTGATCGCGTGGAGATCGACCACGCAGTAGAACGCGTCGTGGGTCTCCTGCATAGTGACCCACTGGCGGACCGCACCCAGGTAATTGCCCAGGTGGAAGGAGTCCGCTGTGGGCTGGATGCCGGAGAGTACACGAGGTCTGGCCATAGCAGGCAATTGTGTCAGGAATCCTGCTCAGGCTGCGACTCGGCGGCCGCTCGGCGTTTCACTCTCACCCGGGCGATACGGCGGCCGTCCAGCTCGGTGACGGTCAGCTCGAAGCCGGAGAACTCCACCCGCTCCCCGGCGGCGGGCACGTGACCCAGCATGGCCATGACGAACCCGGCCAGCGTCTCGTAGGGGCCGTCCGGCAGGCGGATGCCGGTCTCGGTGGCGAAGTCGTTGAGGTTGGTCAGGCCGTCGATCTCGATCTCGCCGGCCGGCAGGATCACGACGTCCTCCTCGACGTCGTACTCGTCCCTGATGTCCCCGATCAGCTCCTCGACCAGGTCCTCCATGGTGACGATGCCGGCCGTGCCGCCGTACTCGTCCACCACGATCGCCAGGTGCTGGCCCTCGTCGCGCATCTCGTTCAGGGTGGTGAGCAGGCGCTTGGACGCGGGCACGAACTTGGCCGCCCTGATCGGCACGACCGCGCTGAGCGGCTCGGTACGGCCGGCCAGCTCGGGATCCAGCAGGTCGCGGACGTGGACGAAGCCGATGACCTCGTCGTAGGACTCACGGTAGACCGGGAACCGCGAGTGCGGGAGCGCGGCGGCCAGCCGGGCGGCGTCGTTGAGCGGCGTGTCGGCCTCCATGAACTCCACCTCCGTGCGCGGCAGCATCACCTCCCTGAGCTGCCGTTTCCCGGCGGCGAACACCTCGCCGATGAGCTTGCGCTCGTCGGCGGTCAGGTCGGTGTGCCCGACCACCATGTCGCGCAGCTCCTCGGTGGTGACCTCCTCTCGGTCGGCCTTCGGGTTCCCGCCGAGCAGCCTGACCACGCCGTCGGTGGACTTCGACAACATCCAGATGATCGGGCGCGACAGGGAGGCGATCCGGTCGAGGAACGGCGCCACGTACAGCGACAACCCCTCGGCCCGTTGCAGCGCCAGGCGCTTGGGCGCCAGCTCCCCCAGCACCAGCGACACGTACGAGATCGCCAGCGTCACCAGCACCAGCGCCATGACGGGCGACACCGCCGGCGGCACCTGCCAGCCCTCCAGCACGGGCACGAGCTGCGCCGCCAGCCGGTCGGCGCCGAACGCGGCCGACAACATCGTGGCCACGGTCACGCCGATCTGCACGGCCGACAGGAATCTGTTGGGATCGCGGGCCAGCTTGGCCACGCGCTCGCCGCGCCGGCCGTACTGGGAGATCTTGCGGACCTGGCTGTCACGCAGGGAGACCATGGCGATTTCGGCGGCGGCGAAGAAGCCCCCGATCAAGATGAACAGCAGAACCAGGGCGATGTTGGCCGCGACGGTGTCAAACATGGTGGTTGGCAGCGTACTCAACGGATTTCCCGCGTATGCTGAACGGCAAGCCGTACAAAATCAAACATATTTGAACAGGAGTGAACATGAGGCTACTGGTCACCGGTGGTGCCGGATATGTCGGTAGCGTCGTCGCAGCGCAGCTCATCGAGGCGGGACACGAGGTGACCGTGCTCGACGACCTGTCGACCGGGCATGAGGACGCGGTGCCGGAGGGCGCCCGTTTCGTACGCGCGGACATCGCCGAGGCCGGGCAGGTGCTCGACGGCGTGCAGGCGGTGCTGCACTTCGCGGCCAAGTCGCTGGTGGGCGAGTCGGTGGCGAAGCCGGGGCTCTACTGGGCCAACAACCTGGGCGGCACGCTGGCGCTGCTCGACGCCATGCGGGACAAGGGCGTGGGCCGGATCGTGTTCTCCTCGACGGCGGCCACGTACGGTGAGCCCGAGCGCTCGCCCATCGAGGAGAGCGATCCCACGCGGCCGACCAACCCCTACGGGGCCTCCAAGCTGGCCGTGGACACCGCGCTGAGCGCGTACGCGGGGCTGCGCGGGCTGGGCGCGGTGAGCCTGCGCTACTTCAACGTGGCCGGCGCCTACGGCCGCTTCCGCGAGCGGCACACGATCGAGACCCACCTCATCCCGAACGTGCTGAAGGTCGCCACCGGCGAGCGCGAGTCGGTCAGCGTGTTCGGCACCGACTACGCCACGCCCGATGGCACCTGCGTGCGCGACTACATCCACGTCTCCGACCTGGCCAAGGCCCACCTGCTGGCGCTGGACGCGATCGCTCCGGGCGAGCACAAGGTCTACAACCTGGGCAGCGGCACCGGCTTCTCCGTGCAGGAGGTGATCTCGGTCTGCCGCGAGGTCACCGGGCACGAGATCCCGGCCGTCGTCGAGGACCGGCGGCCCGGCGACCCGGCGGTGCTGGTCGCCTCGTCGGCCAAGATCCAGCGGGAGCTGGGCTGGAAGGCCGAGCGGGCGTCGCTGCGCGACATCGTCTCGGACGCCTGGGGAGCGCTTTCCGGCAAATGAGCCATGCGGCGCGGCAATGTGTGCTGTGATACCGAAATGTGAGGAGCTTTTCACCAAGGGTCACGAAGCTGATCTTCGGTGCCCTCATCGTGACGTGCAGCCTCCTGGCCGCGGCCGGCGTGATCTTCGCGACCCCGCAGGCGGCTCCGGCCGTGCAGCCGACGCCATGTCCCGGGGCGGACAAAAGGTAACGCCGGTGGGGCGCTGGGCCGGACGTACGCGTCCCGCCACCGTCCCCGAGGCGCAACCCGCCTGAACGCGAACGCGCGCGCCCCCCACCGCAGGGAACGCGCGCGCCTGGCTCAGATGAGGCCGAGCTCCTTCACCGCGTCGCGCTCCTCCTCCAGCTCGCGCACGCTGGCGTCGATGCGCTCGCGGGAGAAGGCGTCGATCTCCAGGCCCTGGATGATCTCGAACTTGCCGTTCGCCGCGCGGACGGGGAAGGACGAGATGAGGCCCTCGGGCACGCCGTAGGAGCCGTCGGAGACCACGGCCGCCGAGGTCCAGTCGGTGCCGTTGACCCAGTCGTAGACGTGGTCGATCGCGGCGTTGGCGGCCGAGGCGGCCGAGGAGGCACCACGGGCGTCGATGATGGCGGCGCCGCGCTTGGCCACCGTCGGGATGAACGTGCCGCTCAGCCACTCGGACTCGACCTGCTCGGCCGCGACCTTGCCGCCGACCTCGGCGTGGAACAGGTCAGGGTATTGGGTGGCGGAGTGGTTGCCCCAGATCGTCATCTTCTTGATCTCGGTGACCGGGACCTGCAGCTTGGCCGCGAGCTGGGACAGCGCGCGGTTGTGGTCGAGCCTGGTCATCGCGGTGAAGCGGTCGGCGGGCACGTCGGGCGCGTTCCGCTGGGCGATGAGCGCGTTGGTGTTGGCCGGGTTGCCCACGACCAGGACCCTGATGTCGTCGGCGGCGTGGTCGTTGATCGCCTTGCCCTGCGGGCCGAAGATGCCGCCGTTGGCGCCGAGCAGGTCACCGCGCTCCATGCCGGCCTTCCGCGGCATGGCGCCGACCAGCAGCGCGACGTTGGCGCCGGCGAAGGCGACGTTGGGGTCGTCGGTGATCTCGATGCCGGACAGCAGCGGGAACGCGCAGTCGTCCAGCTCCATCGCGGTGCCCTCGGCGGCCTTCACCGCCGGCGGGATCTCCAGGAGGCTGAGCTTGACCGGCGTGTCGGCGCCGAGCAGCTGCCCCGACGCGATGCGGAACAGCAATGCGTAGCCGATCTGGCCGGCGGCTCCGGTGACGGTCACCTTGACGGGCACAGTGGCTGACGACGCCATGGCCTTCCCCTAACTCGATGCATGAATCATTGACGTTGGGGATGTTACCCGCTCGTCATCAGCAGGTTTCCATCGCGGGCACTTTCAGCTCCGCCTCGAAATCGACCTTTCCGAACTGCCTGGTCACGAGCTGCTTGATGAAGCCGGTGGCGTAGAGATCGGCGATCACCGCCTTCACCGCCTTGCAGGTCTTCACGTCGCTGTCCCTGATGCCCACGGCGTAGCGCTCGTTGGTGAGCTTGACGCCGAGGATCTTGTAGCGCATGTTCTCCCGGGCCGCGAACCCGGCCAGGATCACGTCGTCGCCCGGCACCGCGTCCACCTTGCCGCTGCGGAGCATGTCCATGCAGGCGGCGTAGTCGCTGGCCGCGACGGGCTCGACCTTCACCCGGTCCTGGACCGCGCCGACCGACGGGCTGTTGGGGGCGCAGATGCGCTTGCCGTTCAGGTCGTCGATCGACTCGACGCCGCTGCCCGCGCGGACCAGGATGTCCTGGTGGGCCAGGTAGTAGGGGCCCGCGAACCGCACCTCGCTCTTATCGATGGAGTAGGTGGCCACGACCAGGTCCACCCGGCCCTCGTCCAGGGCGGACGCCCGGTCGTCCCGGCCGAGCCGGACGAACGTGGTCTCCTTCGCCCCCAGCTCCGTCGCAATGCGCTTGGCCATCTCGATGTCGAAGCCCTGGAACTCGTCGCCGTTCTGCAGCGCGACGCCCGGCAGGTCGCCCTTCACGCCGATCACGATCTTCCCGGTCTGGGCCACCTTGTCCACCACCGAGGCGAAGCTGGGACCGGGCCCGGAGGTCTCGTCGGGCGGGGCGGGGTCGTCGGCGAACGGCAGGGGCTGCCAGCCGTTCAGGTAGAGCGCGAGCGCCGCGGCGGTGATCAGCGCGACCGCGGTGGCCAGCCCGGCCCACACCTTCCCCCGCCGGCGCCGCGCGGGCACGGCGGGCCCGGTCATCGGGTACGGTGCCCCACCCTCCGGGGGCGCCGGCACGCCGGAGGCCCCGGTGGTGACGGCTGGGACCGGCGGCGCGGTCACGGCCCGCTGCCCCGTCGCCCGCTGCTCCACCGGCCCCGCGCCCGAGCCCGCGGTGTGGGACGGTGCGCCCGAGCCGGCCGTCCGGGCGCCCGCGGTGTGGGAGGGGGGCACCACGGAGCCCTTCCGCCCCGGCTGATCGGTGATCGACCCGGCGGAGACCCTGGTGAACGGCGTGGTGTCGTCGCTGGCCACCTGCACGCCCCGGGTGAGCACCGCCGTCGAGGCGCCCACCGTGGAGGACTGCCCCAGCAGCCGCAGCAGGATCTGGTCGGCGGACGGCCGCTCGGCCGGCGCCTTCGACAGCGCCGCGCTGACCACGCTCCGCAGCGGCTCCTGCATCATGCTGACGTCGACCTCGTGGTTGAGGATCCGGTTGAGCACCACCGCGATGGACTTGCCCTCGAAGGCCACCGTGCCGGTCGCCGCGAAGGCGATGGTCGCGCCCCAGGAGAAGACGTCGGTGTAGGGTCCGATGTCGTCGCCGGCGATCTGCTCGGGCGCCATGTAGGCCGGGGTGCCGATCGCGCGGCTGGTGATCGTACCGGTGGAGTCGATGATCCGGGCGATGCCGAAGTCGACCACGCGCGGCCCGTCGGCGGCGATCAGCACGTTGTCGGGCTTGAAGTCCCGGTGCACGATCGAGGCGTGGTGGATCGCGGTGAGCGCGGTGGCGGTGCCGATGGCCAGCCGGTCGAGCGGGGTGCCGGTGAGCGGCCCGTCGGTCTCGACGACCTCGCGCAGCGGCCGGCCGTCGATGTATTCGCTGGCGATGTAGGGCGTGTTGCCGTCGAGGTCGGCCTCCATCACCCGGGCCGTGCAGAACGACGCGACCCGCTTGGCCGCCTTCAGCTCCCTGGCGAACCGCGACCTGGCGATGGTGTCGCCGGTGAACTTGACGTGCAGCAGCTTGATCGCCGCCCGCTCGTCCTTGTCGTTGACGCCCAGATAGACGATGCCCTGACCACCTTCTCCGATCCGTCCGGACAACCGGAAGGACCCCAACTCGGTGGGATCGCCGGCGACCAACGGCGAGATTTGCGGCATTCGTCATCCCCACGTGTACTGAACCCCATCGACGAAAACTTTACGACGTTCAGCAACTTCTCAGGGATCCGTTAAGGCTTCGTGACGTCACGGGTTTGACTCTTTCGCGCACGGCTTCGTCACGTTCGCGCACAAAACCGCAGGCTTCGCGGCAGTGACGCGGAACACCTTGCGTCCCGGGGCCCTGGCGAGGAGTCTCGGGATCATGGATCGTCCGTACGACATCGTGCTCTTCGGGGCCGGCGGATTCACCGGCGCGCTCACGGCCGCCTACCTGGCCCGGGCCGCCGGCCCCGGCACCCGGTGGGCCCTGGCCGGGCGCGACCGGGCCAAGCTGGAGCGGCTGGGGCTGGACGTTCCGATCCTGCTCGCCGACGCCACGGACGCGGCCTCGCTGGCCGCCCTCGCCGGCCGGACCCGCGTCCTGGCCACCACCGTCGGCCCGTACGTCCGATACGGCGAGCCGCTCGTCGCCGCCTGCGCCGACGCCGGCACCCACTACCTCGACCTCACCGGCGAGCAGGAGTTCGTGGACCGGACGTACACGCGCTACCACGACCGGGCCGCGAGGAGCGGCGCCAAGCTCGTGCACGCCTGCGGCTTCGACTCGATCCCGTACGACCTCGGCGTCCTGTACACCGTCGGCCTGCTCCCGGAGGGCGTCCCGCTGAAGGTCAGCGGCTTCCTGCGGACCAGCCTGCGGCCGTCGGGCGGCACGCTCGACACCATGCTGTCGGTGCTCGGGCGCGCCAAGGAGACGGTCGCGGCGGGCACGCAGCGCCGCTCGGCCGAGCCCCGGCCCAAGGGTCGCAAGGTGAGCTCCCTGCCCGGCGGCCTGCGCTACGTGGGCGGCTGGGCCCTGCCCATGCCCAGCCTCGACTCGAAGATCGTCGGCTACTCGGCCCGGCTCCTCGACCGCTACGGCCCCGACTTCACCTACCGCCAGCACTACGCGGTCCGGACCCTCCCGGCCGCGCTGGCCACGGTGGCGGGCGCGGGCACGTTCGCGGCGCTCGCCCAGCTCCCGCCGGTGCGCGACTGGCTGCGGAGCCGCCTCAGACCCGGCGACGGCCCCTCACCCGAGCGTCGGGCCAGGAGCTGGTTCAAGGTGACGTTCCTGGGCGAGGGCGGGGGCGAGCGCGTGGTCACGGAGGTGTCGGGTGGCGACCCCGGCTACGACGAGACCGCCAAGATGCTCGCGGAGTCGGCCCTCTGCCTGGCCTTCGACGACGTACCGGACCGGGCGGGCCAGCTCACGACCGCCTCCGCCATGGGGCAGCCCCTCATCGACCGCCTGCACGCCGCCGGGATCACCTTCACGACCAGGGCCGCCTGACCGTTCCCCCGCCGCACCGGTCAGTAGGGCAGGCTCCACTTCGCGAAGGTCTTGCGCATGTACGGGGCCTTGTACTTGGGATAGGCCACCGTGCTCACGTCCCCGTCGGAGGTGTAGCGCATGTCCGGGTTGTTCTTGAGCCAGTCGAGCCAGGCCGCCGAGCAGAACTGGGCGCAGTCGCCCTTCTTCTCCATGACCTTGATCCGCGGGATCCCGGCAGGGTCGAACGACTTGCTGAACGGCGCCGGCGCCGGCGTGTACCCGGCCAGGAAGGCGCCCTGGTGCTTGTAGAGCTTGCCGCGCATGGCCCAGTGCTTGTTGTTCGGCTGGTTGCCGTACGGGAGGGCGATGGTGGTGGGGTTGATGTAGGACAGGGAGTTGATCTGCTTGGCGATCGTGCCGATCTGCTCCTCGACCTCCTTGTGCGAGCGGCCGCGCAGGTTGAGGTGGTCGCGGGTGTGGTTGCCGATCTCGAACCCGTTGTCCTTGAGCCAGAGCAGAGCCTGCGCCTGCTCCTCGCGTACGCTCTTGCCGAACATGTCGCGCGTCACGTAGAACGTGGCCGCCGGACGCCAGCCCGGATGCTTGGCGGCCACCTCCTTCAAAATCGCGACCGCGGTGTCCTTCTGCGGGACGCCCATCTCGTTCAGGGTGAGCTGCGAAGGCGAGGAGTCGTCGAAGGTCAGGACCACGGGGTGCTTGCCCGCCGGGATGTCGATCTTGCCGGACACCATCTGCGCGGCGGTGATCGGCACGTAGTCCTCCCGGACCAGCCGCTCCAGGTCGGCCCTGAACTGCTGCGGCGACCGGTCGTCCGTCGTCTGCGGCTTGGGCACGATCCGATGCCACATCAGCACCGGGATCTGCCCCAGCTCGTTCGCCTTGACCTTGGCGGCGGCCTTCACCTTGGCGGCCCTGGTCGCCTTAAGCCTCGCGGCGGCCTCCGCCTTGGTGTCGGTCAGCTTGACGGTTTCGGGCTGAGAGTCGCAGCCCGTCAGGATCGCGGCAGCCGTGAGCACACCGAGCCCACTCAAAATACGCAGTCGCATCCGAACCCCCCGAGACGCGTACGACTGTTGCAGCGGCCCGCGTCCTGCGGGCTACTGTAGGTAGCGATATATGCACCTACAGTGGGCTCTTACCCCTCTGATCAACTGCGCCACGCCGCCGCACCGTCAAGACATGGGAAAGCCGCGTCGCCTCCGCGCATGGTCTGCCCGACGGCCCGAAAATGGCCCCTACCTTGCGGAAAACCGCAGGTAGAGGCCACGTGCGCCTGGCAGCGCTCTGACGTGCCCCGCAGCCGTCGTCACTGATCAGTGTCTGTCATTGTCGGCCCGCCTCGGACGGCCCACAGACGGCGTCACGCAGTCGCCGGAGCCCTTCCTGGACGTCACGTCGCGGCGACGCGGCGGCGGAACTCGGCGGTGGCGGTCTGGATCACCCGGTTGAGCTGGTCGAGCTCGTCCTGAGTGGGCTCGCGGCGCAGTTCGACGCTGACCGCGAAGTCGCCGTCCTTGAGGCTCACGCCGAGGTCCGCGAGCAGATCCTGCGGCAGTCTGCTGTGGACGAACTCCCGGAACGCCTCGGCGACCACCCCAGGCAGGTCGCCGCAGCCGCACGAGCGGCCCTCCATGATGGCGCCCAGGTGGCTGCGACCCACGAGGGCATCGGGGTGCGCCACGTCGAGCGTGCCCAGCCCGGCCTCCACGATGTGACGGGCCTCGGCCAGCCGCTCCTGGTGCTGGAGGAACAGGCCGAGCGCGATACGTACGCGCCCGAGCAGCTCCTGGTTGCCGCTGTACTCGGCGGCGGACAGCGCCTCGCGCAGGCGCCGCTCCCCCTCGGCCGGCCGCTCCGCCTCCGACAGCGCCAGCCCCCAGTTCCGTAAAACCTGGGCGACCAGGTCGGCCCTGCCGAGGCCCTGCGCCCTGTCAAGGGCCTCGGCATACGTGCGGAGGGCGCCTTCGAGGTCACCGGTGTCGCTCTGCGCCATCGCCAGGCCGAGCTCGGCCATGAGCGCCTCCTCCGCCCTGCCCTGCCGGTGGTAGGAGGCGAGCACTTTCCTGATCGCCACGACGCGGCCCGCGCCATCGCCGCTCCGGTCGGAGTTGGCCAGCTGGGAGAGCGCGTTGAGCGTCGCCTGGTGGTCCGGGCCCAAGCGGGCCTCCATGGCCTCGGCCAGCAGGGACAACACGGCGCCGTCCGTCTCCGGGCGCTCGCCGACCCTGTTGAGCACGGCGAGCGCCACCTCTTCGACGACTTCGTCCGGCAACTGCTCCAGCGCGACGAAGGCAGGTTCACCGCCACCGGCGGCCGTCACGATCCTGGCCCGCAGCGCCAGCGCGGTGGCGATCCGCTCGTGACCGTTGCGCCAGAAGTTCTGGATCGTCTCCTCCACGGTCTCGCGGGCCGCGCGCAGGTCGCCGCGCCTGAGCAGCACCTCGGCCAGCGGCTCCAGACCGAACGCGTAACCGGCGTGCTCGCGACCGTAGAAGGCGAGCCGCTCTCGCACGTTGGCACGCAGTTCCGCCTCGGCCTCGTCCAGCCGCCCGGTCGTGGCGAGCACCATGCCGAGGTTCATCCGGTACGTCAGGCGGTCCTTGTGCGCCTCGGGATCGCGGGGCACCGGGCCGGAACAGGCGGCGCGGTAACATTCAACCGCTCTGGCCGGCTGGTCCGAATTGAGCAGGACGTTACCAAGATCGCACTGTACCGACGCCCACTCGGGGCTGCCGGAGCCGTACTTCTGCGTGATGTCCTGAAGTTCCCGCACCATGACTTGCTCGGCGTCGACCAGCCGGCCCTCCCGCAGCAGGGCGAACGCCATGTCGAGTGACGTAGATGATGTTGACATGGCGCAGGAGCCTATAGGTCACTACTGACATGCGATGGCGAATCACCACCGCCCTCGCACCTGTCGGAAGGAGCGACCTGGACCGGGTGTGTGCAGAGCGTCGCCGCTCACTCTGTCGCCGCTCACTCTGAGGCCATGACGGCCCCTACCGCGCGGGAAAGACTCGGGGTAGAGGCCGTCATCGACGCTCAGGCGGACATCTTCTTCTTGAGGTTCTCGTCCAGCGCCGCCAGGAAGTCCTGGGTGGTGAGCCACTTGGCGTCGCCGCCGACCAGGAGCGCCAGGTCCTTGGTCATCTGGCCGCCCTCGACGGTCTCGACGCAGACCTCCTCCAGCTTGTTCGCGAACTCGGTCACCGCCGGGGTGTTGTCGAGCTTGCCGCGGTGGGCCAGGCCACGCGTCCACGCGAAGATCGAGGCGATCGGGTTGGTGGAGGTGGGCTTGCCCTGCTGGTGCTGGCGGTAGTGGCGGGTGACGGTGCCGTGCGCGGCCTCGGCCTCGACGGTCTGGCCGTCGGGGGTCATCAGGACCGAGGTCATCAGGCCGAGCGAGCCGAACCCCTGGGCGACCGTGTCGGACTGGACGTCGCCGTCGTAGTTCTTCGCGGCCCAGACGTAGCCGCCCTCCCACTTCAGCGCCGCGGCGACCATGTCGTCGATGAGGCGGTGCTCGTAGGTGAGGCCGGCCTTGTCGAAGTCGGCCTTGAACTCGGTCTCGAAGACCTCGGCGAAGATGTCCTTGAAGCGGCCGTCGTACGCCTTGAGGATCGTGTTCTTCGTGGAGAGGTAGACCGGGTAGTTGCGGGCCAGGCCGTAACGCATGGAGGCGCGGGCGAAGTCGCGGATCGACTCGTCCAGGTTGTACATCGCCATCGCGACGCCGCCGCCGGGGAAGTCGTACACGTCGAGCTCGATCGGCTCGGAGCCGTCCTTGGGCGTGTACGTCAGGGTGAGCGTGCCCTCGCCGGGGATCCTCAGATCGGTGGCGCGGTACTGGTCGCCGAAGGCGTGACGGCCGACGACGATCGGCTTGGTCCAGCCCGGGACGAGCCGCGGCACGTTCGACATGATGATCGGCTCGCGGAAGATGACACCGCCGAGGATGTTGCGGATGGTCCCGTTGGGGGACTTCCACATCTTCTTGAGACCGAACTCCTCGACCCGCGCCTCGTCCGGGGTGATGGTGGCGCACTTCACACCGACGCCGTACTTCTTGATGGCGTTCGCGGCGTCGATGGTGACCTGGTCGTCCGTGGCGTCACGGTGCTCGATGCCGAGGTCGTAGTACTTCAGGTCGACGTCGAGGTAGGGAAGGATCAGCTGGTCCTTGATGAACTGCCAGATGATCCGGGTCATCTCGTCGCCGTCAAGCTCGACGACCGGACCCTCCACCTTGATCTTGGGCATGCGAATGGTTCCCCTTCAATGAATTGATGCGTTGAGGCTATCGGACCGTCCGGTCACGGGGCGAAAAGGGACAGGATGAGCGCCTTGAGCTCGTTGTTGTAGAGCAGCAACGAGGTCAGGACCAGCACGAATCCGAAGACGGACAGCGTGATGACATCGGCCTTCTTGCTCCGGAGGGCGAGCTGCCCGCCGTAACCGGCGAAGCGCAGCGCGGCGGCGACCATGATGACGGCGCCCAGAACGAACCCACCCCAGCGCGGGTTCGTGAAGAAGATCACGAGCACGCCGACGGCCGCACCCCCCAGGATCAGCGGGTACGGCCCCCAGCTCTCGCGTTCGGTTCCTTGCTGGCTCAAACTCAACGCTCTTCTATCGGCTTCCACTTCTGGTCGGTCTCACCGATGTACTCACTGTCGGGGCGGATCAGCCGGTTGTCGGCGTGCTGCTCGATCACGTGAGCGGTCCAGCCGGACATGCGGCTGATGGAGAAGACCGGCGTGAACAGGTCGGTCGGGATGCCCAGGTAGTGGTAGACGGAGGCGGCGTAGAAGTCGACGTTCGGATAGAGGCCCTTCGTCTCGAAGACGACCTCCTCCATCTCCTTGGACATCCGGTAGTAGGTGTCGTCGCCGCTGGACTCGGCCAGCTCGGCGGACATCCTGCGCAGGTGGGTGGCGCGCGGGTCCTCGGTCTTGTAGACGCGGTGCCCGAAGCCCATGATCTTCTCGCCGGCCGCCAGCTTGTCGCGCACGGCCTGGGCCACGCCGCCGGGGGACAGCGACTCCAGGGTCTTCATGACCTGCTCGTTCGCCCCGCCGTGCAACGGACCCTTGAGGGTGCCGATGGCGGCGACGATGGCGGAGTGCATGTCCGACAGGGTCGCGGCGCAGACGCGGGCGGCGAACGTGGAGGCGTTCATGGTGTGGTCGGCGTGCAGCACCAGGCACTCGTCGAAGATCTCGACCTCGCGTGCGCCCGGGGTGCGGCCGGTGACCTGCAACAGGAAGTTGGCGGCGATGCTCAGGGACGGGTCGGGTTCGGGGGCGCTGCCACCGGTGCGGGCCGCGTGGTAGCGGGCGACCAGCAGGGGCTGCTGGGCCACCAGACGGGCGGCCTTGCGCAGGTTGGCGTCGGGGGCGATGGAGTCCTTGTCGGGGTCGTCGGCGCCCGACAGCGACACCAGCGAACGCAGCGCCTCCATGGGTTTCTGTTTCTCGGCGATCTCGGCGATGTTCGCGGACACCAGGGCGCCCAGCTCCCGGCCGCGCACCAGCTCGGCGCCGTAGGCGTCCAGCTCGGAGCGGGTGGGCAGCTTGCCACACTGGAGCAGGTGTGCGGTCTCCTCGAACGTCGCGCGACCGGCCAGGTCGTGGATGTCGTATCCACGGTAGAAGAGCCGACCGGCCTTTCCGTCAATGTCGCTCAGCGCTGTGGACGCCGCGACGACATCAGCCAGACCTTTCGTGGGCTTGTCCGCCATGAGTGTTTCCTCCGCTTATCTCCGACCGAAGTCTACCCGTGAGCAGGCAAAACCGACTGCAAAGGTCCAGACCAATTTCACGTCGGATTCTCCTTTCGGCAAAGGAGATTCCGCATCCCCTCGGTTGGGTAAGCCGGAGCTGTAGTAATAGTTACGGCGGGCTACCTGGGGAGGAACTGCCGTGGAGGGGCCGTTCATACGCATCGAGGACACTGGCGAGGTGGTCCCGTTGCGCCCCGAGATCACGACGGTCGGAAGGGGCCGGGGTGTTGACATCCGGCTCACCGATCCGAGCGTGTCTCGACTCCATGCCGAGTTCGTCAGACGAGGACCCTACCTGTATGTCGTCGACCTGGGACTGTCCAGGAACGGCACACGGGTGAATGGCAGGCCGATCGCCCGGAGGGTCCTTGACGACGGCGACGTCGTTTCCTTCGGCGCGGCCCGGGGTCGAATCGGTGGAGTCCCCCGAGAGGACTTCACCCCCGAGGTCGAGCTGCGCAGGGCGGCCGCGCCCGAGCTGACCAGGCGCGAGGTCGATGTGCTGACCTCGCTCTGCAGGCCGGCACTGTCGGACGAGGCGTTCGTCGCTCCGGCGACCGCACGCGAGATCGCCGACGACCTGGTCGTGACCGAGGCCGCGGTCAAGCAGCATCTGCTGCGGCTCTACCAGAAGTTCAGGATTCCCGAGGGCACCAACCGGCGCACGCGACTGGCCAACGAGGTCGTCGCGCTCGGTCTGGTGCGCCCGACCCCTGTGGTGCCACCGCAGCGGTCGTCGGGAGCCTCTGCCGAGCAGCCTTCCGCCGCAGGGCGAAGGGCTTCATAGGGGCACAGGGCTTCTTAGGATCGGATCGCGACCGGGGCTTCGGCGAGGGGTTCCGGCAGCGTCGGAACCTGAGCGTCCACCGTGCCCTGGCAGAGCCGGGACGGCTTCGAGCAGCGGCGTCCGCCCGTAGGGCGTGCGCCGGGCTCGTCGCCGGTCAGGAAAGTGGCCGGCGACGCGCGCAGGCGTAGCACGCTCTCAGATCACCCTGAATCCGTTGCTCGGCTTGCTGGTCCTGTTGGCCCGGTCCACCGCGACGGCGTAGTAGTGGTCGCCACGCTTGCCGTCGGGGTCGGTCCAGCGGATCTGCCGGTCGCCGGGCACGATCGCGACCAGGTTCCGCGCGTCGGCGAAGGCGCCGGCGCCGGCGTGCCGGTCGAACCGGAAGATGGCGAACAGGAACGGCTCGTCCCTGCCGGTGGCCACGGCCCGTACCTCGACCCCGCCCGAGCGGCGCAGCGCGTACGCCAGCACCGGCCGCCGGGGCGGCTCGCCGTCGGCCAGCCTGGGCAGCACGGGAGCGAGCGCGGGCCGCTGGTAGTGGTCGTTGACCGCGGTCGAGATGGAGCCGATCCGGTCCACCTTGACGTCGTTGGCGTTGTACCAGATGTCGCCGCTGATCTCCGGGTGGTCCCGGTTGAGCGTCAGGTGCCTGGACAGCTCGTTCGGCACCTGCCACTCGGCCGCCTGGGCGGGGTCGCCGGCCTTGTACCCGGCCTGCCCGATCCACAGCAGCGTGTTCGTGCCGCTCGCGACGTCCGACCACCAGGGCACGAGCTTGGAGTAGTCGGCCGGCGGCTGCCCGATGTACCAGTAGAGCTGCGGCGCGATGTAGTCGAGCCAGCCCTTCTTGACCCAGCCGCGGGTGTCGGCGTGCAGGTTGTCGTACGACTGGCCGCCGTTGGTCTCCGAGCCCAGCGGGTCGGTGCCCTTGTTGCGCCAGATGCCGGACGGGCTGATGCCCCAGGCGATCTCCGGCTTGGCCGCCAGCACGCGCTGCTGCATCTCCTGGACCATGAGGTCGACGTTGTGGCGCCGCCAGGAGGCCAGGTCGGGGAAGCCGGCGCCGTATTCGGCGAACTCCTCGGCGTCGTCGAAGGCCGTGGTGTTGGTCGGGTAGAAGTAGTCGTCGAAGTGCAGGCCGTCGATGTCGTAGCGGGTGACCGCGTCCATCATGGCGTCCTGGCAGAACTTGCGCACCTCGGGCATGCCCGGGTTGTAGTAGAGCTTGCCGCCGAACGGCAGGATCCAGTCGGGGTTCTTGCGGCCCGGGTGGTCGGGGTGCAGCTTGGCCGGGTCGGCCTGCATCGAGACGCGGTACGGGTTGAACCAGGCGTGGAAGGCCAGGCCGCGCTTGTGCGTCTCGTCCACGGCGAAGCCGAGCGGGTCGTAACCGGGGTCCTGCCCCTGGGTGCCGGTCAGATACTGTGACCACGGCTCGTACGGTGACGGCCAGAACGCGTCAGCCGTCGGCCTGACCTGCACGAACACCGAGTTGAGCCCGCGACTGACGGCCACGTCCAGCCAGGCGAGATACTCGGCCTTCTGCTGGTCGGCGCTCAGCCCGGGCTTGGACGGCCAGTTGATGTTGACCACGGACGCGATCCACATGCCGCGCATCTGGCGCAGCGGCGGAACGTGGTCCGCCGCCGCGAAAGCCGGCAGCGGGACGGCGGAAGCGGCGGCGGCGAGGGCGAGACCCTTCAGGAGAGTCCTTCTGCTGGGCATGGGGGGTGGCCTCTCGGAAGTGGTTGTATCGAAGGCGACGATGACAGAAAATTACCTTCAGATCAACAACTGTGAAGGAAAATGCCGATGAGCGGTGACCTGTACAGACTGGCGATGACGGTGCTGCATCCGGGGTTCGAGGGAACCTCCGCCCCCGACTGGCTGCGCCGCGCGCTGGGCGAGGGTCTGGGCGGCGTGGTGCTGTTCGCCCGCAACGCCATCGGCGAGCGGCTCGTCCGGGAGGTGCGCGCCGAGAATCCCGGTGTCGTCGTGGCGATCGACGAGGAGGGCGGCGCTGTCACCCGGTTGGAGGTCAGGACCGGCAGCTCCTTCCCCGGCAACCGGGCGCTGGGCGTGGTGGACGACGTGAAGCTCACCGAGCAGGTGGGCCGCCAGATCGGCAGGATGCTCGCAGATCTCGACATCACCCTCGACTACGCCCCCTCCGCCGACGTGAACGCGAACCCGGCCAACCCCGTGATCGGCGTCCGCTCGTTCGGCCCCACGCCGGAGCTGGTCTCCCGCCACACCGTCGCGTACGTCAACGGCGTGCAGGGCGCGGGCGTGGCCGCCTGCGCCAAGCACTTCCCCGGCCACGGCGACACCGTCACCGACTCGCACCTGGCGCTGCCCACCGTGCACGCCTCCCGCGAGCTGCTGCACGAGCGCGACCTCCCGCCGTTCCGCGCCGCGATCGGCGCCGGGGTGCGCTCGATCATGTCCGGCCACCTGCTCATCCCCGCCCTCGATCCGTCCGCGCCGGCCACGCTCAGCCGGGCCGCCATGACGGAGCTCCTGAGGGACGAGCTCGGCTTCGACGGGATGCTCGTCACGGACGCGATCGAGATGCGGGCGGTGGCCGCCATGTACTCCCCCGGCGAGATCGCGGTGCGCGCGCTCGGCGCCGGCGTGGACGCCATCTGCGTCGGGCTGACCACCGAGGACGGCCTGCGCGAGATCCGCGACACGATCGTGGCGGCGGTGCGCGACGGCAGACTCCCCGAGGAACGCCTGGCGGAGGCGGCCGCGCGGGTACGAGCCCTGTCCACCTGGTACGCCGACCGGTCGGCGCTGCGCGAGAAGGCCCGCCACGACGTCGACGAGGGCGTCGGCCTGCGGGCCGCCAGGGCGGCGCTGACCACGGCCGGCACCGCCGCGCTCGACCGCGGGCCGCTGGTCGTCGAGGTCAACACCCGCTTCAACCAGGCCGTGGACCCCGCCACGCCGACCGGCATCACGGCCGCGCTCGCCTCCCTGCTGCCGGACACCGCGCGGGTGCAGATGGAGCCGGAGGGCGAGCTGCCCGCCTTCGACGACCGGCCGGTCGTGCTGGTGGTGCACGACGCCGCCCGGCACGCCTGGGTACGCGACACCGTGGCCAGGGCCCTGGCGATCCGGCCCGACGTGATCGTGGTCGACACCGGCATCCCGGCCCCGCCCGAGGGCGTGACCCATGTCGCCACCCACGGCGTCTCCCGGGTGTCCGCGGTGGCCGCGGCGGAATGGCTGCTCCAGTGACCGCGGAGCCGGCGAACCCCGTCGCGACCGTACGCGCCGTGCTGCCCTCCCTGACGCCGGCGGCCCAGTCCATCGCCCGCCTCATCCTCGACGACCCCGGGCTGGTCGTGCGGAGCACGATCACCGAGTTCAGCGCGGTGTCCGGGACGAGCGAGGCGACGATCGTCCGCACGGCGCGGGCCCTGGGCTTCGCCGGGTACTCGCAGATGCGCTTCGCGCTGGCCGCGGCCGTGGCCAAGGAGCCGGAGCGGCTGGTGCCCGGGGACCTGGCGCCCGACGACCCGCTGACGGACGTGATCGCCAAGGTGGCGCGGGCCGAGTCCGAGGCGCTCGCCGACACCGCCGCCCAGCTCGACCCGGACCGGCTCGGCGAGGTCGTGGCGGCGATCTCGGACGCCCGGCGGGTGGACGTGTACGGGGTGGCGGCCTCGGGGCTGGTGGCGGCGGACATGTCGCAGAAGCTGCTGCGGATCGGGCTGTCCAGCCATCCGTTCAGCGACGCCCACCTGGCGCTGACCAGTGCCGCGCTGCTGCGGCGAGGCGACGTGGTGGTGGCGATCAGCTGCAGCGGGGAGACGCCCGACGTGCTGGTGCCCGCCCGTACGGCGGCCGAGGCGGGCGCGTTGGTGGTGGCCATCACCAACAACCCGCGGTCGTCGCTGGCCGAGCTGGCGGATCACACGCTGGTGTCGGCGGGGCGGGAGACCGCGTTCCGGCCGGGGGCGCTGGCCAGCCGGATCAGCCAGTTGCTGATCGTGGACTGCATCTTCGTGGGGCTGGCGCAGCGGCGGTACGACACGGCGGACGCGGCCATCCGGGCCACCCGGGAGGCCACGGACCGGTACCGCAACCGCTGAGCCGCCGACCCCGAAGGCACGGAAGGGCGCCTTCCGGCGGCGGCCCGGTGGGCGTGGCGGAGGCGCTCAGGTGCGGGTGACGGAGAGGGCGGCCAGGTCGGCCTCGATCTTGGCGGCTGTGGCGAGGAGCGGGGGGAGCAGGTCGCGGACGGCCGCCTGCAGGCTCGTACGGGTGGCGTGCGTGGAGACGTTGACCGCCGCCACCGTCCGCCCCGTACGGTCGCGGATGGGCGCCGCGATCGAGCGCAGCCCCTCCTCCAGCTCCTGGTCCACCATCGCCCACCCCCGCCCCCGGACCTCGTCCAGCTCCGAGCGCAGCGCCGCGGGCAGGACGATCGTCCGTGAGGTGAGCCGGCGCAGCTCCGCCCGCCCCAGGTAGGCCTCCAGCGCCTCGGGCGTCAGCCCCGCCAGCAGCACCCGCCCCATCGACGTGCAGTACGCCGGGAACCGGGTCCCGATGTTGATCGTCACCCGCATGATCCGGGCCGTGGCCACCCGCGCCACGTAGACGACGTCCTCCCCGTCGAGCACCGCGACCGAGGCCGACTCGCGGACCTCGGCGGCCAGCCGTTCGAGGTGCGGGTCGGCCACCTCGGGCAGCGACAGGCTGGACAGGTAGGCGTAGCCCAGCTCCAGCACCCGCGGCGTGAGCGCGAACAGCCGCCCGTCGCTGCGCACGTATCCGAGGTCGGTCAGCGTGATCAAGAAGCGCCTGGCGGCGGCCCTGCTGAGCCCGGTCGCGCGGGCCACCTGGCTGAGCGTCAGCTCGGGCTCCGCGGCGCTGAACGCCCGGATCACCGCGAGCCCGCGGGCGAGCGACTGCACATGATCGACCATGTGATCCCCCTTGACAGGAGCCGACAAGAGCGTAGCTTCCGCGATACGGGGTTGTTCGGTCAGAGAATACATGTGCGCATCGCGAACAGAAATGGGAGCCAGCCGTGCGTCGCGCCCCCTTGATCCTCGCCGCCCCGCTCGTGACCGCCCGCGGCGGCGCGCAGCCCCGAGCCGACCTGGAGGACCTGCGGATCGACCAGCTCACGACGCGCTCGCTGCCCCGGTTGGTGGAGCCCCACGAGCGCGCCCACCGGCGGCTCCGGCGGCCGAGGGGGGCGCTGTGACGAGTGTCAGGGACGCGGTCTTCGAGGTGCTGCGGCGTCACGGGCTCACGACTCTCTTCTGCAATCCCGGCTCGACCGAGGTCTCGCTGCTGACCGGGCTGCCGGACGACCTGCGTTTCGTGCTGGCCCTGCACGAGGGGTCGGTGGTGGGGATGGCCACCGGGTGGGCGATCGGGCGCGATGCCCCGGCGCTGGCCGTCCTGCACACCACGGCCGGGCTGGGCAACGCCGTCGGGGCCATCGCCACCGCCCGGGAGAACCGGGTGCCGCTGGTGATCCTCGTCGGGCAGCAGGACCGGCGGCATCTGGCGCTGGAGCCGTTCCTGACCGGGCGGCTGGGCGGGCTGGCCGGGGACTATCCGGTGCGCGTGGACCAGCCGGTGCGGGCCCAGGACGTGCCGGGCGCGGTGTCCCGGGCCTTCCACGAGGCGGGCACGTTCCGGGGGCCGGCGCTGGTCGTGGTGCCGATGGACGACTGGGTGGCGCCCTTCGACGGGGAGGTCCTGGCGGCCCCGCGGCGGCTGCTGCGGCCGTCCGCCGTGGCCGACGCCGACCTCGCGCCGCTGGTGGAGCTGCTGGCGGGGGCGCGTACGCCGGCGATCGTGGCGGGCGCGGGCGTGGGCGACGGGTGGGACGCGCTGGTGGCGCTGGCCGAGCGGCTGGGGTGCCCGGTGTACCAGGAGTCGTTCGGCGGGCGGGCCGGGTTCCCGCAGGACCATCCGCAGTACTTCGGGGTGCTGCCGGCCGACCGGGCGCGGTTACGGGAGCGGCTGGGGCCCCACGACGTGGTGCTGGCGGTGGGGGCGCCGGTGTTCCGGCAGTATCCGTACGTGCCGGGTCCGCTGGTGCGGCCGGGCACGGTGGTCGCGCTGGTGACGGACGATCCCGCGGTGGCCCATCGCAGCCCCGCCGACCTCGCCCTGCTCGCCTCGCCCGGGGCCGTCTGCGATCGCCTGGCCGCCCTGCTGCCGTTATCGGGGCGGGGCGGCACGAGGGCCCGGGCGGAGGCGGAGGAACTTGCGACGGAGCCGCTGCGGCCCGCACATGTGCTGCGCGAGCTGGCCAGGCGGTTGCCCCGCGACGCCGCGCTGATCGAGGAGACGCCCTCGTCGCGCCCCGACCTGCACCGGCTGGTGCCCGCCAGGAACCCGCTGGGTTTCGTCTCGGCGGCCATGGGCGGGCTCGGGTTCGCCGTCCCGGCGGCCGTGGGCCTGCGGATGGCGCTCCCCGACCGGCCCGTGGTCGCGGTCGTGGGCGACGGGTCCGCGCTCTACGGCCTGCACGCCCTGTGGAGCGCGGCGCACTACCGGGTGGGCGCGCTGTTCGTCGTGCTCGCCAACGGCCGCTACGCGGTCATGGACCGGCTGGCCGACCAGCAGGGCGGCAAGGGGCCGTGGCCGCCGTTCACCGAGGTGGACATGGGCGGCCTGGCCAGGTCGCTCGGGTGTCCCGCCGTACGCGTGGACTCGTACGAGGAGCTGACCACGGCTCTCGACGACGTCATGCCCACGCTCCCCACCCGCGACAGCCCGTTGCTGCTCGACGTGGCCGTGGGCGTGGATCCGGATTTCCAGCCCTGAGGAGGCGCACCATGACGTTCCTTGACCCCAAGATCTGGACGGGACTGATCTTCGACGGTGCCTGGACGGCCTCGCGGGCCGGCGACGTGGCCGTCGTCGAGCCCGCGACCGGCGACGAGCTCGGCCGCGCCGGTACGGCCGGCGCCGAGGACGTGGCGGCGGCGGCCGTACGCGCCAGGAAGGAGCAGCGGGCCTGGGCCGCCACGCCGTACGAGGAACGGGCCGCCCTGCTGCGGCGGGCCGGGCGGCTGTTCGAGGAGCACGCGCTGGAGATCCAGGACTGGGTCGTGCGCGAGTCCGGCGGCGTGCCGGGCAAGGCGGCGTTCGAGACGCACGTGGCGGCGCAGGAGTGCTACGAGGCGGCGGCGCTGGCCTCGCAGCCGCTCGGCGAGGTGCTGCCGACCTCCCGCAAGCGGCTCAGCTTCGCCCGGCGGGTGCCGGCCGGGGTCGTGGGCGTGATCGCGCCCTTCAACTTCCCCCTCATCCTCGGCATCAGGTCGGTCGCCCCGGCCCTGGCGCTGGGCAACGCGGTGGTGTTCAAGCCGGACCAGCGCACCGCCGTCTGCGGCGGCTACGCCATCGCCCGCGTCTTCGAGGAGGCCGGCCTGCCCGACGGCCTCCTGCACGTGCTGCCCGGCGGCCCCGAGGCCGGTCAGGCTCTGGTGTCCGACCCGAACATCCCGGTGATCTCCTTCACCGGCTCCACGGCCGCCGGCCGCCGGGTCGGGGAGGCGGCGGCCCGCTCGCTCAAGCGCGTGCACCTGGAGCTGGGCGGCAACTCCGCGCTCGTGGTCTTCGACGACGCCGACCTCGACCCGGCGGTGTCGGCGGGCGCGTGGGCGTCGTTCTTCCACCAGGGCCAGATCTGCATGACCTCCGGCCGGCACCTGGTGCACGAGGCCGTGGCCGCCGAGTACGTGGAGCGCCTGGCCGCCAAGGCCGCGGACCTGCCGGTCGGCGACCCGGCCACGGGGCAGGTCGCGCTCGGCCCGCTCATCGACGCCCGGCAGCGCGACCGCGTGCACCGGCTGGTCACGGAGAGCGTGACGGCGGGGGCGCGGCTGGCCGCCGGCGGGACGTACGAGGGGCTGTTCTACCGGCCCACGGTGCTGGCGGAGGTGCCGGTCGGCGCTCCGGCGTACGCGGAGGAGGTGTTCGGGCCGGTGGCGCCGGTGACGACGTTCTCCTCGTTGGAGGAGGCGGCGGCGCTGGCGGGGGACTCGGAGTACGGCCTGTCGCTGGGCATCCTCACCCGGGACGTGATGAAGGGCCTGGCCCTGGCGGACCTGGTGCCGACGGGTATCGTGCACATCAACGACCAGACGGTGGACGACGAGGCGGTGGCGCCGTTCGGCGGGGTGGGGGCCTCGGGGACGGGGTCCCGGTTCGGCGGGGCGGGCGCCAACATCGACGCCTTCACCGAGACGCAGTGGGTCACCATGCAGGGGGACATCGCCAGGTACCCGTTCTAGAGCCAGCATGGCGGTGTCCGGTATGTGCCCGGTATCGTCGCGAAATGGGGAAACGTCTCGAAGCCGAGCCTGAGTTTCGAGCCAGGCTCACGGTGGAGGCCGGGCAGCGCGTGCTCACCGGCGCCGGCGCGTTCTTCGCGCGCAACCGTTCCCTCGTCGGACACGCGAAGCGGGCGGCCGACGAGGGGCCGGGGACGCTGCGTTACTACTGGCGGGGTGCCGATCGCCGGCTCTACCGGGTGACCGTCGAGAGCCACGGCACCGAGCGCGGGCCCGTGACCGGGCTGGAGGCGCGGCGGTGTGCCGCGCCCTGGGGGCTGACCCAGCGGGAGCACGAGGTGCTGACGTGCGTGGCCGTCGGCATGACGAACCCGGAGACGGCCGCGCGGGTGGGGTGCGGGACCCGTACCGTGGCCACGCACGTCGAGAACGTGCTGGCCAAGCTGGGCGCGCCCACCCGGGCGGCGGCCGCCGCGCTGGCCATGGCGGAGGAGGCGCTGCTGGCGCCGTTCGCGGAGCCCGAGGGGATGGAGATCACCGCCGTCGGGCGGGTGACCCGGGAGGCATCCGGTGGGCAGGTCCGGCGGGCCGGGGCTCCCCGCGAGCAGGCGCGGCGGCCGATCCGGCTGGGGGCGATCTATCCGCTCGACGGCCCCCGCCGTTTCGACGCGCTGGCCATGCGGCGGGGCGCGGCGATCGCCGTGGACGAGCTGAACGCCCGGGGCGGCGTCGCCGGGCGCCGGATCGACCACCTGGCGATCGAGGTGTCCGGCGACACCGACGGCGATCTGCTGCGTGCCGTCGACTACCTGCGCTCGCACGACGTGGACGCCATCACCCTGGGCAACGTCAGCCCGCGCCACCACCTCGGCGCCATCACGCTCGCGGCCGAGTACCGGGCGCCGCTGCTGCACTCCATGGTGACTCCTTCGCTTGCCGAGCACGTGCACGACAATCCGGGCGTGCTTGGGCAGACGTTCCAGGTGTGCGCGACCGAGACCGCCTACTTGTCCGGATTTATCAGGACGTTGGACCTGCTCGCGGAGTCCGGGCAGTGGCGGCCCGGCAACCGGCGGGTGGTGGCCGTGATGCGCGAGGACGGCTACGACCCCGTGCAGGCGAACGGGCTCGCCGAGCTGGCCGCCGCGCGTGGCTGGGAGCTGGCGGCCATGGTGCCGGTCCCGGACACGGGCGTGCCGTGGCCGGCGGTGGTCGCGGCCGTGCAGGCCGGGGATCCGGCCGCGGTGCTGGTGTGCACGTACGTCGAGGACGAGCTCCGGCTCTTCCTGCGGGAGCTGCGCAAGAGCGGCGTCCGCTCGCTCGTCCACACGGTGTGGACGCCCACGATCCCGGGCTTCGAGGAGCGGATGGAGGGGCTGGCGGAGGGCCTGCTGTGGTCCACCGTGATCGGCACGTACGGGGACCCGGTGAGCGCCAGGTTCATGGAGCGGTACCGGCGGGCCCACGGGGACGAGCCGGGCAGCGGGAGCGCGGCGATCCACTACGACATGATCCACATGCTGGCCGGGGCCTGGTCGGCCGTGGGGCGGCCCTGGGACTTCGGGGCGGTGGTGCGGTCGCTGCGGGAGGGCGTGCACCGGGGAGCCGCGGGGCCGTACTACTTCGGCGGCCGGGGCCAGCGGGCCCTGGCCTACCCCGACGACACGTTCGACGCCTCCCTGGCCCACGCCCACCTCGTCCATCAGGTCCAGGACGGGAAGAGCCGGGTCATCTCCCCCGTGGAGCTGGCGCGGCACCGGTTCCGGCCGCTGCCAGCCACGAGGGCATGGTAGGCGAGCCGAGCCCGGCGCCGCCGTCCGCCGCGAGCACGTGCCCGTTCACCCAGGCCGAGTCCGGCGAGCACAGCCAGAGCAGGCTGGGCACGATGTCCTCCGGGGTGCCGACGCGGCCGGCCGGAGCGGCCTCGCGCAGGGCCTCGACGTAGTCGTCCGGCACCGGGTTCAGCGCCGACCCGACGTCCACGAAGCCCGGCGCGACCGCGTTGACCCGCACGCCTAGGGGGCCGAGCTCCAGAGCCAGGCCCCTGGTCACCGCCTCCAGGGCCGCCTTCGATGCCGCGTAGACGGTGGTGCCGGGGCGCGGGCGCAGGGCTCCTCCCGTGCTGGTGAACACGACGGTGGCCGGGCGCGCGTGCCGTACGCACAGGTCGGCCAGCGCCGTGGCGGCCATCAGCGCCGAGCGCGTGTTGACCGCCATCACCGCGTCGAACAGCTCCTCCGTCGTCTCCAGCGCGCGCCGCGCCGGGAACAGGCCGGCCACGTGCAGCAGGGCGTCCACCGGCCCGTGCTCCTGCCACGCGCGCAGCACGGCGGCCCGCGCCGCGCCGGGCTCGGCGAGGTCGGCCGGCACGGGCCGGGCGTACCGCTCGGCGACGTCCGACCGCGGCGAGTCCACCGCCACGACCTCGTGACCCGCCCGCGCCAGCGCGGCACACGCGGCCGAGCCGATCCCGCCGCACGCGCCCATGACCAGGGCCCGCATCACGCCGCCCGGAAGGCCCGGGCGGTGTCCAGGCACGTACGGAAGTCCAGCGGCCGGTCCAGGCAGGCGTCGAGGAACCGTTCGAGCCCCATCAGGCGATGCCCGCGCCCGATGACCTGCGGATGGAACGTCAGCACGCACACCCCGCCGGGCACGTCCCGCACCATGTAGTCCACGTCGTCGAGGAAGTTGCGGAACACGCTCGCCGGGTCGCGCAGGCCCGGCAGCACGGCGTTGTCCAGCCGCAGGTACTCGAACTGCGGATAGTCGTCCAGCGACCACGACACCGGCAGCTCGACGAGCGGGGTGGGCTCGCCGAACCGGTACGGCCCGTCGGGGTCGGCCACGTCGCCGCGCCTGGCGTAGTAGGGGGTGTAGTCGGTGGCCATGAGGCTGGAGTCGTACTCGCAGCCGAGCTCCAGCAGCACGTCCACGGTGGAGGTGGTGAAGTCCCAGCTCGGGGTGCGGTTGCCGGCGGGCTCGTAGCCGGTGACCTTGATGATCGAGTCACGGGCCCTCGTGGCCGCCGCCATCTCGCCGTCCCGGTCCAGCTTGGAGACCGCCTCGTGGACGTAGCCGTGCAGGGCGATCTCGTGGCCGGCCTCCGCGATGGCGGCGCACTCGGCGGGATAGGTGTCCACGGTGTGCCCGGGGATGAAGAACGTGGCGGTGATGCCGCGCTCGCGCAACATCTTGAGGATCCGCGGCACCGCGTGCGCCCCGAACTCGCCCCGCGAGACCGGTCCGGGCGAGGTCATCCCTCGGGCCAGCCAGAGCGAGATCGCGTCGAAGTCGAACGTGAGGCAGATCGTCGAGCGGTCAGGCATGTTCCTCCTCGGTCGGGAAGCGGATCTCCGGCACCGCGCCGGGCTCGAACAGGTCGTCCAGGCGCCACCGCTCGTACGGCCGCTCGCACGGCGGGTGCGCGGCGATGTACAGCTCGCGTACGTCGAGGTCCATCAGCACGGAGTAGACGGACGCGACCTCCTCGCCCTTCGCCACGTCCGGATCGACGTGGCGGCAGATGCTGTCGGGGTAGGAGTAGTGGTCGCGCAGGGCGGCGACGATGTCGGCCAGCTCCAGATCCCGGGCCTCGGCGGCGTCCTCCAGCAGGTGCCTGGCCCGGGTGGGCCGCAGGAGCGTCAGCGCCGAGGTGGCGGCCTTCCGGTCCACCAGCGGCAGCGGGCACTGGAAGTGGTTGGAGTGGGTGATCAGCCCGTCCCGCGGCAGCAGCGTCCCGAACACGTCGGGCGCCACCTCCAGGTCGATCGCCTCGCCCCCGGCGTCCGCGATGAGCAGGTTGCCGGAGGAGATCCGCGGCACGTCCAGCGCCTTGCGGTGTGCCTGGCTCATCGTCCTGGACTGCAGGACGCCGCGCAGCAGGTAGTGGTACGGCACGCCGGGGCCGCCGGTGTCGCGGTCGGAGACCAGGAGGTTCGCGCACACGCCCAGGCCCGCCGAGTTGAGCCCCGACTTGGCCAGCATGCCCGCCTCGGCCAGCGTGAGCACCGCGAAGCCCTCGGTGTCCCTGGTCGCCAGCAGGAACGTGACCGGGCCCTGCTCGGGATGCCAGTCCCAGTTCTGGGCCAGCAGCGTGTGGCGCGTCCTGGTGTGCCTGGGCAGCACGGCGACCGAGGTGCAGCCCTCGTCGCGGTAGCCGGTGCCGTACAACATCTCGGTGCGGGCGTTCAGCGCGGTGATGTGCTCGACCGGCTGTCCGGCGCCCGCCGCGAGCCCTTCGAGCATGGCGGCGATGCTCGCGTCGTAGCCCCTGGCCACGTCGAGGTAGGTCGCGCCCCAGCGGCGCACGTCCGCGCCGGTCAGCCCGGCCTGGTCCCGGAAGCGGCGCAGGTACGTCTCCACGCTGCGTGCGACCAGCTCGCTCGTGCGGCGGCCCAGCTCGGCGCCCATCTCCTCGTACGTGCCCTCGACCGCGATCAGCATGTCGGTCCGCTCCTCTCTAGCCCAGGCTCCGGTGCGCGCTCTCCTTCATGCCGAGCAGCACCAGGAGCGTCACCGCCGCGGACACGATCGGCAGCAGGGCCGTCGCCATGCCCGAGCCGGTGAGCTGCACCAGGCCCGTGGCGACGAACGGGGCCGTGCCGCCGAAGGCCATGACCGCGAAGTTGTACCCGATGGACATCGTCGAATAGCGCAGCTTGGTGGGGAACAGCTCGGACAGCGCGGCCGGCCCCGGACCCGAGAACATCGCCAGGATCACCCCGATCACGATCTGCCCCAGGAACACCCCCGCCACCCCGCCGTTCTGGATCAGCGCCATGACGGGCCAGCTCAGCACCAGGAAGCCCACGGCGGCGGACAGCAGCAGCGGCTTGCGCCCGATCCGGTCCGACAGCGCGCCGAACGCCGCGATGCACACGGTCAGCGTCACGAGGCCGACGAGGTTCGAGGCGCGCGCCACGCCCGCGTCCACGCCCGCCACGTCGGTGAGCCAGGTGGGCAGGTAGGTGAGGAAGAAGAAGTACGCGACCGTCCACAACATCGTGAACCCGAAGCCGCGGGCGATGCCGGGGAACTGGGTGCGCAGGCCCTCGCGCAGCGGGCTCTTCGCGGTCGTGCCCTTGGCCCGCTCCTCGGTGAACGCCGGGGTCTCGGCCAGGCCGTACCTGAGCCAGAGCGCCGCCACCGCCGTCAGCGCCGACAGCAGGAACGGCACCCGCCAGGCCCAGTCGGTGACCTGCTGCTCGGTGAAGATCGTGTTGTTGAGCGCCACGACGCCCGACGCCAGCAGGAACCCGGCCGCCGTCGACACCTGGTTGAAGCTGCCGAAGAAACCGCGCCTGCGCTCCGGGGCGTACTCGACCAGGAACGCCGCCGAGCCCGCCCACTCGCCGGCCACCGAGAAGCCCTGCACCATCCGCAGGATCACCAGCAGCAGCGGGGCCAGCACGCCGATGCTCTCGTACGTGGGCAGCAGGCCGATCAGGGTCGTGGCCGCGCCCATCAGCAGCACGCTGACGACCAGCGCGATCCGGCGGCCGAACTTGTCGCCGACGTGGCCGAACGTGATCGCGCCGAGCGGGCGCATGAGGAAGCCGACGGCGAACACGGCGAAGGTGTACAGGGTGCCGACGATGCCGTCCGACTCCGGGAAGAACAGTTTGCCCAGCGTGGCCGCCGTGTAGGCGTACACGAGGTTGTCGTAGTTCTCCATGACGTTGCCGAAGCTGCCCGCCACGACGGCGCGCAGGTTGGAGCTTCGGGGGGTGCTGACGGTGGATGCTGTGGCGCTGTCGCCGCTCATCGCGACCTCTCACTCATGGGGGGTTTCGGGGCATTCACGACGCGGTGTATCCGCCGTCGACCGGCAGCAGCACGCCGGTCACGAACGACGCTTCGGGGGAGGCCAGGTAGGCGACGGCCGCGGCCACGTCGGCGGGGTCGCCGGGCCTGCCCATGGGGGCGCGCTCTATCCGCGGGCGCAGTTGCTCGCCGGACAGCTCCTGGAGCAGCGGGGTGACGAATACACCCGGCAGCACGCTGTTGACCCGGATGCCTCTGGGGGCGAGCTCCACCGCCGCGGTCCTGGTCAGCATGTGCAAGCCGGCCTTGCTGACCTGGTAGGCGACCGAAGACGGGGGTGAGGGCGGCGGCGGGGGCGGGATGTGGCCGTAGATGGAGCCGATGTTGACGACGGAGGCGTGCGGGCTGCGGGTGAGGTCCTCGACGAACGTGCGGATGCCCGTCCAGGGGGCCCACAGGTTGGTGCGCAGGACGCGGTCCCAGTCGTCGTCCGTGGTGTCGAGCAGGTTCTCGCGGGCGCTCACGCCGGCGTTGTTGACGAGGATGTCGAGGCGGCCGTACGTGGTGCGGACCCGGGCCGCCAGGTCCTGCCAGGAATGCCGGTCACGGACGTCCAGCGGGTGGTGGAGCGTACGGTCCTGGGGGAACCCGGCGGATTCGGCGTCGCGGTCGCGCAGGTCGCCGTAGACGACATGCGCGCCGCGGGAGGCCAGGCGGCCGACGATGGCGGCGCCGAGACCGGAGGCACCGCCGGTGACGACGGCGACCAGCCCGTCCAGCTCCATGGACATCTCCTCTCGGGCCTGCCCTACCGGCGTAAGCGCTGGTAGAGCCCTTGAGGACCATCCTGGAACGGCGGGCCGGCCGCCACCTCCGTCAAATGACGGAGGCGCGCCTTACCGGAGGCGGTGTTCGGCGGCCTCCACGACGTTGGACAGGAGCAGGGCGCGGGTCATGGGCCCGACGCCACCCGGGTTGGGGGTGAGGTATCCGGCGACTTCCTCCACGTCCAGCGCCACGTCCCCCGCGATCTTGCCCTCGACGCGGGAGACCCCCACGTCGAGCACCGCCGCGCCCGGCTTGACCATGTCGCGGGTGATGAGCTCGGGCACGCCGGCCGCCGCCACCACGATGTCGGCGCGGCGCACGTGGGCGGCCAGGTCGTGGGTGCCGGTGTGGCAGAGGGTGACGGTGGCGTTCTCGCTGCGGCGGGTCAGCAGGAGGCCCAGCGAGCGGCCCACCGTGATGCCGCGACCCACCACGGCCACCTCGGCGCCCTTGATCGGCACGCCGTATTCCTGGAGGAGCAGCACGATGCCGTGCGGCGTGCACGGAAGGGGGGCGTCGACCATGTGGACGAGCCGCCCGAGGTTGACCGGGTGCAGGCCGTCGGCGTCCTTGGCCGGGTCGATGCGCTCGAGCAGGGCCATCGTGTCGAGGTGCTTGGGCAGCGGGAGCTGCACGATGTAGCCGGTGCACGCCGGGGAGGCGTTGAGCTCGTCGATGGCCGCCTCGACGTCGGTCTGGGTGGCGGTCGCCGGCAGGTCGACGCGGATGGAGGCGATGCCCACCTCGGCGCAGTCGCGGTGCTTGCCGGCGACGTAGATCTGGCTGCCCGGGTCGTCGCCCACGAGCACGGTGCCCAGGCCGGGCACGACCCCGCGTTCCTTGAGCGCGGCCACCCGCTTCTTGAGGTCTGCCTTGATCTTGGCGGCGGTCGCCTTGCCATCGAGTTTCACTGCGCTCATGCCGCAATCCTTCCATGCCTGCCCGGCAGGCCCGCCCACCACCCGCCGATCCCTTCCCGTCCCCCTTGACCGCCGATCCCCGGCACTCTTCCTCGGCCAGGATCGCGAAGTTATCCACAGACGACAGGCAGTCAACCCGGGTTATCCACAGCCAGTCGTTGACATCGTTGTCATTGATCTTGGAAGGGCTTAGTGTTACGGGCGCCAGCAACAAGTGCACGGAGGTCCCCCTTGCCTTTCCGCCTGTTGTCCGCCGAGTCGACCGACCTCTTCGTGGGCTCGCGTGACGAGCCCCGCCAGGTCCTGCGCTTCACCGTCGCCGAGGGAGAGCACGAGTCGTCGCTGGAGCTGCGCGGCGACGGCGTGCGCCTGGCCGGCCCGGTCACCGTTCCCCCGGCCGCCGGAGTGCTCGAGGTCCCCTTGTCCGTGTCGGCGCCGCCGGGCACCACCGTGCCGTGCCTGCTCACCCTGGCCGGCGACGAGGGGTCCCTGGAGGTGGGCGTCACGGTCGAGGAGCCGGGCTGGACGATGTTCATGGTGTCCCACTTCCACTACGACCCGGTGTGGTGGAACACGCAGGCCGCCTACACCAGCCCGTGGGAGCTGCTCTCCGCCGACGCCACGACCAGGCCGCTCTGGGAGCGCAATGCGTTCGCGCTGGTCGAGGCGCACATCGAGCTGGCCCTGCGCGATCCCGACTACCGTTTCGTGCTGGCCGAGGTCGACTATCTCAAGCCGTTCTTCGACACCCACCCCGAGCGCCGCGCCGACCTGCGCGCCCTCATGGCCGAGGGCCGGGTCGAGCTGGTCGGCGGCACCTACAACGAGCCCAACACCAACCTGACCGGCGCCGAGACCACGATCCGCAACCTCGTCTACGGCATCGGCTACCAGCGCGACATCCTCGGCGGCGACCCGCGCACCGCGTGGCAGCTCGACGTGTTCGGCCACGATCCGCAGTTCCCGGGCTATCTCGCGGCGGCCGGGCTGACCGGCAGCGCGTGGGCGCGCGGGCCGTTCCACCAGTGGGGTCCGATCAGCAAGAACTTCAAGAAGGCCAAGAACGACGCGGCGCTGATGCAGTTCCCCAGCGAGTTCGAGTGGATCTCGCCGTCGGGGCAGGGCGTGCTGACCCACTACATGCCCGCCCACTACTCGGCCGGATGGTGGACGGACTCCTCGCCGTCCCTGGAGGAGGCGTGCCGGGCGGTCCACGACCTCTACCGCTCGCTCAAGCCCGTGGCCGCGACCAAGAACATCCTGCTCCCGGTCGGCACCGACTACACCCCGCCCAACAAGTGGGTGACCGACATCCACCGCACGTGGGCCTCCCGCTACGTCTGGCCCAGGTTCGTCTGTGCCACCCCACGAGACTTCCTCGATGCCGTACGCGCCGACATGTCGTCCTTCAGCCCCCAGACGCGCGACATGAACCCCGTCTACACCGGCAAGGACGTCTCCTACATCGACACCAAGCAGGCCCAGCGCGCCGCCGAGGTGGCCGCCCTCGACGCCGAACGCCTGTCGACGTTCGCGTCCGTGCTGGGCCTGGGCGGCTATCCGCACACGGCGCTCGACAAGGTGTGGCGGCAGCTCGCCTACGGCGCCCACCACGACGCCATCACCGGCTCGGAGTCCGACCAGGTCTACATCGACCTGCTCACCGGCTGGCGAGAGGCCTACGACCTGGCCACGGAGGCCCGCGACAACGCCCTCGCGGCGCTGACCACCCGGATCGCGCTCGACGGGCGAAGCGTCGTGGTCACCAACACCCTGCCCTTCGCCCGCGACGGCCTGGCCAAGATCGTGCTCCCGGCCGGCCACACCCTGGCCGACCCGGCCGGCAGCCCGGTCCCCGCCGTCGCGGAGGGCGGCACCCTCACGTTCCTCGCCCACGACGTCCCGTCCATGGGCTGGCGCACCTACCGGATCGTCCCCGGCACCCCCGAGACCTGGCACCGCTCCCCCGCCCCGGAAGAGCCGGCCCCCGCCACGATCGACAACGACCGCTGGCAGATCACCGCCGACCCCTCACTCGGCGGCGCCCTGACCTCGATCCTCGACCGCGCCTCCGGCCGGGAGCTCCTCACCGGCCCGGGCAACGAGCTGCGCCTCTACGACGAATACCCGCAACACCCCGACATGGGCGAGGGCCCCTGGCACCTCATCCCCACCGGCCACGTCGTGGGCTCGGCCGAGACCCGCGCGGCGACCACGACCACGGAGACGAGCCCGATCGGCCGGCGGCTGACCGTCACCGGGCAGGTCGGCGAGATCACCTACGAGCAGACAGTCACGCTGCTGACCGGCTCCGACCGCATCGACTTCACCACCCGCGTCCTCGACCACACCGGCGCCGACCGCCTGCTGCGGGTCCGGTTCCCCGCCGGCGTCGAGGGAGCGCTGCCGGTGTCCGACGTCTCGGGCGCCGTCGTGGGGCGCGGCTTCGCGCTGCCCGACGTGGACACGGCCGAGCACCCGTGGACCCTGGACAACCCGGCCAACACCTGGTTCGGCCTGTCGGCCACCGCGAAGGTCGATCTCGGCGAGGCGGGCGCGCGGGCGCTGGGCGTGGCCGAGGTGGTGGTGCCCGCGCTGGAGGACGCCCCGCAGGCCCGCGACCTCGTGGTGGCGCTGGCCCGCGCCGGGGTCACCGCCACGACGTCCGCCGCCCACGGCACCCGGTACGGCTGGCTCGACGTCGACTCCAACCTTCCCGACGTACGCATCGTGCTGGGCGGCCCCGACACCAATCCGCTGGCCGCCGAGCTCCTCGCCCGCGCCGACGTGTCCTACCTGGAGGCCCTGAAGTCGGGCGCGACCCGGGTCTGGGTCCCCGCCGAGCGCCCGCTGCCGGAGGTCTGGCAGCCCAGCGCCGACCTGCGCGACCTGCGCGCCCTTCCGGCCCTGATCGTCACCGATCCCATCGCCGACCTGGTGGCCGACCTGTCCGACGCCACCATCGAGGCCGTCTGCCCCCTGGGCGCCGAACACCTGGAAAACCGCACGGTCGCCCTCCTCGCCTACGGCCTTCCCGGCTTCGCGGTCGACCCGTCCGGCGCGCTCCACCTGTCGCTCATGCGCTCGTGCACCGGCTGGCCCTCCGGCATCTGGCTGGACCCGCCCCACCGCACGACCCCTGACGGCTCGGGCTTCCAGCTCCAGCACTGGACCCACGAGTTCTCCTACTCCCTGGTGGCCGGCGAAGGCGACTGGCGCGCCCTGCGCCTGCCGTCCACGGCACAGGAGCACATCACCCCGCTGCTCCCCCGCCTCGTGGAAACCCCGCAACCGGGCAACCTCCCCGAGGTCCACTCCCTCCTCACGATCGCCCCGGCCCGAGACGTCCTCCTGGGCACCCTGAAGTCCACCGGCAACCCCCACGCCCACGGCCGCACCGGCGACCACCCGTCCCAGCAGGACCCGGCGGTGACGATCCGCCTGGTCGAATCCACGGGGCTGGGCTCCAGAGCCGAGCTGACCTCACCCGTCCTCACCCTGCACACCCTGACCCGCTCCGACCTCCTGGAACGCCGCACCACCCCGCCCGCAGCCCCAACCGCACCCGCCTCCCTCGAAGGGGCCAACCCCGGCCTCGACCTCACCGGCTTCGAGATCGCCACTACCTCGCCGCCGTCCCACCCTCACCTCCCCAGCCGGAGCTGGCCTCCACCACCGAGCCGGCCCAGCCCGTCTACAGCCGCTACTGGCTCCACAACAAGGGCCCCGCCCCTTTGGGCTACCTCCCGGTCTCCATCGCCATCACCCCAGGCCTGATCACTCACCAGGAGGGCCCCTTCGAGGCGGAGGTCGTGCTCTCCTCCCACCTCACGGACGAACCCCACGAGGGCGTGGTGGACCTCCTCGTCCCGGACGGCTGGACCGCCACCCCCGCCCAGCGCCCCTTCCGCCTCCCCCCGGGCGGCCACCTCCGCTTCCCGGTCACGGTGACGCCCGCCCCCTCACCGTCCGGGCCCGGGCTGCACTTCGTCTCCGCTCGCACCCTCGCAGCCGGCCAGCTCATCGAGGACATCACCACCGTGGCCATCGGCGACGCCCCCGAGCTCCCCGCCGACGGCCCACCGCCGCAGTCCGGCACCGCCGTCCGGGGCACCAAGTCGGCCGAGGCCCGCTCCACCGGCCTGGCCGTCGCCACGGTCGCGGACACCGTCTCCCTCCACCCCGGCGACCGCACGGCTCTCACGCTGAGACTCACCAACACCACGTCGGACGAGATCCGTGGCGAGGCCCAGCTGGCCTCCCCGTGGGGCACCTGGGCCATGCTGCCGCGGGTCATCCAGGGCTTCACCGTCCCGGCAGGCGAGACGATCGAGGTGTCCTTCGCCGTGGAGGTGCCGCAGGACCAGCCGACCGACCATGCCTGGGCCCTGGCCAAGGTCATGTGGTTCGGCCGCTGCCAATACTCCCCGGCGATGCGCCTGGAGGTTGCCCGATGACCACCGCGATCGGCTGGATCGACGACCGTCCGGTCCCCCGCGAGCTCCTGGACCGGCGCATCGCCGACCTCCGCAACGGCCCGCTCAGCTCGGCCCTCCCGGTGCCGGGCAGCTCGGAGGACCGCCAGCTCGCCCGCTGGCTGACCCAGGTCATCCTCACCGAAGCCCTCTGCGAGTCCACCGCCACCACCCTCGGCCTGTCCCCCCACCAACCCGACCCAACCACCCCAGCCCGACCACACCCACCCACCTCACCCCGACCCCGACCAGACCGACCCTCACCGCACGGAACTGCCGCCGGCAAAGCCCTCCCCGACCGGCCCGGCCCCGCTCCGACCGCCCTCAGCAGCACCCTCCCGAACCCCGCACCCCTCGATCGCCCCACCCGCGACCACGCCCCCCTCGAACCCAGCGCCCTCGACCAGACCGATGTCCATCCAGAGGTGCTCGATCGGGTGGCCGCTGTGGAACTCGGCTCGATCAACGCCGCGGCCTACAACGGCAGCCCATGGGTTCGAGCCGTGTTCCAGCACGTCACCGCCGCGGTGACCGTTCCTCCGGAGTGGCGACGGCCGCCGTCCCCCGAGCGCACCCCTCGCCACCTCGTACGCCACCGCCTGTTCACCGACCCCGAACGGGCACGCGAGGCCACCGAAGCGGACCTGGAGCGGCTCGGCCCGGTCGAGCTCGACTCGTTGCCCGGCACGATCGCCGAAGCCCTCCGAAGCCACCCGTACGACACGCTCGTCGGCCCCGTCGAGGACGCCCTCGGCTGGCACGTGGCGGTCGCGACCCCCGAACCGGACCCCCGGCAGACCACCACCACGACCTCCCGGCTGACGCCCACCCCCGGCGCGTACCAGCCGGAGCCCGCACCCGACCCCAGGACGTACGCACCAATGCCCACGCCCACCGTCCAACAGGCTCCACCCACCGACCCACGGACGCCCCCACCCGAGAGCGCCGGCCGGCAGGCGCCCGATCACACACCACACGCCGACGAAACCCACGACCCCCACCTCGTCGCGGCAGCACGTCGGCAGGCCTTCGCGCGGTGGCTCGACGACATGCGCGCCAAGAAGGTAAGACTCGTCCCCGGCCTGGAGCACCCTGGCGATCCCCGCCAGCCCGACAACCACCACAAACACTGATGAACTGCGTACTTGCCATTGACATCGGAGGAACCAAGCTCGCCGCCGCACTGGTGGACGAGGCGGGTTCCATCCTGCGTTCCGCTACCCGGCCGACGCCTCGTACAGAGGTCATGTCCGCCCTCGCTGCCCTGATCGCGGAGGTCACGGACGGCGGCCCGCCGCCCCAAGCGGTCGGCATCGGCTGTGCCGGCCCGCTGGACCTCGCCTCGGGAACCGTGAGCCCGGTGAACATGCCGAGCTGGCGGGGGTTCCCGCTGCGGGAGGAGGTGCGGAGGCTGACCGGACTCCCCACCATGCTCGCGGGCGACGCGCAGTGCTTCGCACTCGGCGAGCACTGGCTGGGAGCAGGGCGCGGATGCACGTCGCTGCTCGGCGTGGTCGTGTCGACCGGAATCGGCGGCGGCCTGGTCATCGACGGCGCCCCGCTCCTGGGCCCCACCGGAAACGCCGGACATGTCGGCCACATGAGCATCGACCCCTACGGCGAACGTTGCGAGTGCGGCGGCCGTGGATGCGTGGAGCACTACTCCAGTGGTCCGAACATGGTCCGCTGGGCTCTCGAGAACGGCTGGTCCCCCACCACCGCTCCCCCCGATCAGGACACCACCGCCGACCACACCGGGGTACCGGCTGGCGCGGGCTCCGGACGAGCGACCCTCACCGCCGGCTCCGAGTCGCATGCCGCCGTACGCGTCACCGACCCGGCGGGCGGAGCACCCGGACCCGGCGGGCAGCTCGCCGACGGTGCGGGGCAGGCGACCGTTGCGCGCTCCGACGACGCGGCGAGCGGTGTGACGAGCGGACCTGCCGGAGCGGGGACGGTCCTTCGCGACGGCGACGGGGACGGGGACGGGGACGGGGACGGGGACGGCGATCCAGATGCTGGTGGTGCTGGTGCTGGTGCTGGTGCGATCAGTGAGGTCACAGTCCCTTCCAGGGAGGGGGTTGGGCTCCGGGTTCACGACGGCGCCGGAAGTGGTGGGGACGCGGTTGCGGGTTCGCGGGCAGGGACGGTGAATCGCGTTCACGGGATGGCGGACGTCGGACATGGCGGTGGTGGCATCCCTGCTCAAGAGCAGGCTGACGTTGGCCGTACCGGTGAGAAGGGGAACGTCGACCGAACTGATGCAGTCCGTACGGGCGTCCGTGCTGGTGTGAAGGCGGATGCCGGTCGTATTGACGACGACGCGGACGCCGTCGGTACGGGTGTGAAGGCGGATGCGCGGGCGCTCGCGCGTGATGCCGCCGCCGGGCATCCGGTCGCGGTGGCGGCGTTCGAGCGCGGCGCCAGGGCGCTGGCCGCCATGGTTGCGTCCACGGCCGCTGTCGCCGAGGTCACGACCGTGGTGATCGGGGGCGGTGTGTCCGCGGCGGGCGCCGTCTTGTTCGACCCGCTGGAGCGGGCGCTCGACGACGTGGCCGGGCTCGCCTTCGTCAGGGCGGTCCAGGTGAAGCCCTGACGAGAGCACCCTGGTGGGACGCGCCGGGCTGGCGGGTGCGGCGAATCTGGCCTGGCAGGCTGTCCGCTCAACCGCCTGAGTCCTGCGTTCGAGCCCCAGACGGTCGTTGGCCTCTGGGGCTCGTTCGCCCAAGGGCCCGGGAACCCGGCCACCAGACCCGGCCCCTGGCGGGCTGCGGCACCACTGCCTGGCACCACCGCCCCGGCAGCACCGCCTCGGCACCACCTGGACCGCGCATCCGGGATGAGGTTGCGCAGGCACTCGGGGTTCCGCACGCACGCCCGACGCCACTGGGCGACGGCACCCCAGCCGGAGCCCCGAACAACCTCGCACGGCGACCTTCCCCGCACGCACGCCCGACGCCGCTGGGCGACGGCACCCCCGCCGGAGCCCCAGCCGACCTCGCACGGCAGCCTTCCCCCGCACGCACGCCCGACGCCGCTGGGCGACAGCGCCCCCGCCGGGGTCCTGGACAAACCTCGCGCGGTGGCCTCCCCGCACGGACGCCGGACGACCCGGGCGGGGTGCGTCCTGGGAAGGAGTCGGCGGCCCGGGCGGGGTGCGTCCTGGGAAGGAGTCGGCGGGCCGGGGTGTCCTGAGGCCGTAGGAGGGGGTTCCGGTGTGGAGGGGTCAGGTGAGGTCGAGGCAGGGGTAGGGGGGGTGGGAGGTGAGGAGTTCGGCTGCGGCGGCGCGGGTCTTGGCGGCGGTGTCGGCGGGCAACGTGTAGGCGGCCTTGGAGGTGCGGCCGTCGGGCGCGGACGCGGGGGTGGTGGCGGAGAGGACGTCCACGATCAGTTCCGTGATCCGGTCGAACTCGTCGGCGCGGAAGCCGCGGGAGGTGAGCGCGGGCGTGCCGACGCGTACGCCCGAGGTGTACCAGGCGCCGTGGGGGTCGCGCGGGATCGCGTTGCGGTTGGTGACGATGCCGGAATCCAGCAGCGCCGACTCGGCCTGCCGGCCGGTCAGGCCGAAGCTGGTCACGTCCAGCAGGACCAGGTGGTTGTCGGTGCCGCCGGTGACCAGCCGGACTCCCCGTCGAAGCAGCCCTTCGGCCAGGGCGGACGCGTTGTCCACGACCGCGCGGGCATAGGCGGCGAAGGCGGGCTGGCGGGCCTCGGCGAGGGCGACGGCCTTGGCGGCCATCACGTTCCCCAGCGGGCCGCCCAGCACCATCGGGCAGCCTCGGTCGATCGCGTCGGCGAACTCCCGCCGGCACAGCACCAGGCCGCCGCGCGGACCGCGCAGCGACTTGTGCGTGGTGGTGGTCGTGATGTGGGCGTACGGCACCGGGTCGTGGTCGCCGGTGAAGACCTTGCCCGCGACCAGGCCGGCGAAGTGGGCCATGTCCACCAGGAGGGTGGCGCCGACCTCGTCGGCGATCTCCCGCAGGGCCGCGAAGTCCACGCGGCGCGGATAGGCCGAGTATCCGGCGATCAGGATCAGGGGCTTGAACTCGCGGGCCAGGTCGCGCAGCGCGGCGTAGTCGAGCAGGCCGGTTTCCGGGTCGGTGCCGTACGAGCGCTGCCGGAACATCTTGCCGGAGATGTTCGGCCGGAAGCCGTGGGTGAGATGCCCGCCCGCGTCCAGTGACATGCCCAGGGCCCGCTGGTCGCCGAGGGCCTTGCGCAGGTTCTCCCAGTCCTGCTCGGTCAGGTCGTTGACGTGACCCACGCCGATGCTGGCCAGGGCCGGAGCCTCCACGCGGTGCGCCAGTACGCCCCAGAACGCCACCAGGTTCGCGTCGATGCCCGAGTGCGGCTGGACGTAGGCGTGGTCGGCTCCGAACAGGGCCTTGGCGTGGTCGGCCGCGAGTTGCTCAACGGTGTCGATGTTCTGGCAGCCGGCGTAGAAGCGGCGCCCGATGGTGCCCTCGGCGTACTTGTCGGACATCCAGGTGCCCATCGTGAGCAGCACCGCCGGGGACGCGTAGTTCTCGCTGGCGATGAGCTTCAACGACGTGCGCTGGTCGGACAGCTCCGTACGGATGGCCTCCGCGACGTGCGGCTCGACGGCGGCGATCACGTCCAGGGCACTGCGGTAGGCCGCGGTCACCGCGGTGGCGTCGTACATCTGCGGCTGGTGCACGGCATCTCCTGTTCGTCGCGTTGAGATGCCCAGGCGCGCGGCAGGACTGCGGAGCCGCTCCCCGGTGGTCATCCACCTTCAGGTCACGCCAGTAACGACCCGAGAGCGACGTTACGGCGACGCAGGATCGCGTGCAACGCCTTTCGAGGGTCCGGCGGGAGGGATGTCAGACCGCTGAGCCGGCCGCCCGTCGCCGCTTCGCGGGGATCAGGGGACGGTGATGGCTGGGTGGCGGCCGGCCGGGCGCGCGGGGGTCGGCGCGCCCCCTGGTGGTCAGGCGGGGAGGGCGATGGGCCGGTCCCAGTCGATGCGGTGCTCGTAGATCCAGCGGCTCGGGTCCGTACCGGTCCTGGCGGCGTGCTTCATGGCCAGGCTCATGATCAGGTCGCGCGGCACACGCGCCAGCGGACTGAGCGCCTTCCAGCCGCCCGTACGGTTGCCCTGCGCCACGACCCGCTCGACCCGCCCCCGCCGCAGCACCTCGTACGCCCTGAACGCGGCCTCGATGCCCGGGCTGTCGCGCAGGCACTTGGCCAGGACGACGGCGTCCTCGATGGCCATGGCGGCGCCCTGCCCGATCGACGGCGCGGTGGCGTGGGCGGCGTCGCCGATGACGATCATCCGGTCGCGGTGCCAGACCGGGACGCGGGGCACGTCGTAGGAGCTCCAGCCGGCGAAGATCTCCCCGGTCGCGGCGATGATGTCGAGCGCGGGGCCGTGGTCGTGCCGGAACAGGTCGCTCAGCCGGGTCCGCCACTCCTGCTGGGAGATCGCCGCCATCTCGGCCGGTGTGAGCTCGGTGGCCTGGGCGGGGTTCGCGGCCCACCACACCTCGCCGTCCGGGTGCGCCGTGTAGACGAAGAAGCAGCGCTTGCCGAAGACGGCCTGCATCATGCCCGGTTCGGAGCCGGTCGCGACGCCGCGCGCGTAGCCACCGGTGTTGAGCAGGCCGGTGTAGCGGGTGCCGGGCGCCGCCGGGTCGATGACGCGCCGGGTGGCCGAGCGCAGGCCGTCGGCGCCGATCAGCAGGTCGCCCTCGGCGGTGCTGCCGTCGGAGAACGTCGCCCGCACCCCGTCGCCGGTCGCCACGGCACCGGTGAGGCGCTTGCCGTACTCCAGGTGGAGGTCCTGATCGCGGAGGTACCGGTAGAGGTCGGCGCGCTTGACCGTCCTGCTCACCACGTCGCCCAGGCGGTAGGCCAGCTCGCCGAGCCGCCGGCCGGAGCCGCTGGTGATCGTGATGCCCGGGGTGTCGAAGCCGAGGCCGCCGACGTCCAGGTCGAGAGCGCGTAAGGCGTCGAGCGCGTTGGGCGCCAGCGTGAGGAAGGCGCCCGCCTTGTCGGCCGTACGGTCGTAGGCCTCGTACACCACCGCGTCGATCCCCGCCTTGCGCAGGGCGACGGCGCTCGCCGTGCCCGCGATCCCGCCACCCACGACCAGAGCTGTGTATGTCATACACCGAGTGTATGACATACACTCGTGGTTGATGGAAGACAATCTCTGGGAACGGCTCGCGAAGCCCGCGCCGGAGCCCAAGACAGGGCTGAGCCTCGGCCGCATCGCGCGGGCGGCGGTGGAGCTGGCCGACGCGGGCGGCCTCGACGCGGTCTCGATGGCCCGGGTCGCCGAGCGGCTGGGCTTCACCACGATGTCGCTCTACCGGCACGTCAAGAACAAGAACGAGCTGCTGCTCCTGATGCTGGACTCGGTCGCGGCCGTCCCCGCCGCGCTCGGCGAGCCCTGCGCAGGCTGGCGGCCGGGCCTGCGGCGCTGGTGCGGCGCGCAGTGGGAGATGTTGCGGACCCATTCCTGGATCGTGCAGCTGCCCATCACCGGGCCGCCCGTCACGCCCAATCAGCTCGCGTGGACCGACCGCGCCCTGGCGGCGCTGGCGGGCACCGGGCTCGACGAGCGCGCCAAGGCGGGCGTCGTGCTGCTGATCGCCACGTACATGCACGCCACCGCGCGGCTGAGCGCGGACCTCGGCAGCGCCGCGTCGGGCGCCGCGATCGCCGGCCACAGCGCGCTGCTCGGCTCGCTGGTGGACGCGCGGCGCCTGCCCGCGCTGCGCGCGGCGGTCGAGGCGGGAGCCTTCGACTACCCGCAGGACATGCCCGAGGAGGAGCGGCGCCTCGACTACGAGTTCGGCCTGGACCGGATCCTGGACGGGGTGGAGGTCATGATCGAGACCGGCCGCCCCGGAGACACGGCCTAGTCGCGCTCAGCCGCCTGGGCCTCGCGGCGCTCGATGATGCGGCGGGTGAAGGGGATGACCTCTACGACGCGGCTGCCGAGGTAGGCGCCGATGAAGGCGAGCACCAGGAGCACGAAGGGGCTGGTGGCCAGGCCGTTCATGGTGACGAATGCCTGCAGGATCGCGTCGAGCGCCATAGGGGTACTCCCGGGGGACGGGGATGCGGGGAGGAGTTCAGGGTAGCCGCACCCGGCCAGTGCTCGCCGCAAAATGGGATGAAGGGCGACATGATCTACCATGCCGCCCTTTAGGTGATGATCAGTGGAAGAAGTGGCGGGTGCCGGTGAAGTAGAGGGTGATGCCGGCCTTCTTGGCCGCCTCGATGACCAGCTCGTCGCGGACGGAACCGCCCGGCTCGACGATGGCGCGTACGCCCGCCTCGGTCAGCACCTCCAGCCCGTCGGGGAACGGGAAGAACGCGTCGGAGGCCGCCACCGAACCGGCCACCCGCTCCCCGGCCCTGGTGACCGCGAGGCGGCACGAATCGACCCGGTTCACCTGGCCCATGCCCACGCCCACGGTCGCCCCGCCGCTGGCCAGCAGGATGGCGTTGGACTTCACCGAGCGGGCGGCCCGCCAGGCGAACTCCAGGTCGGCCAGCACCTCCGGCGAGGCGGGCTCGCCGGTCTTGAGCTCCCACTGCGCCGCCGAGTCGCCGGAGGCGTCCACGCGGTCCACGGTCTGCACGAGCAGGCCACCGTTGATCTTGCGGAACTCGGTCGGCTCCGCCGGGCCCTCCGGGCAGCGCAGCAGGCGCAGGCTCTTCTTGCCGCGCAGCACCTCCAGCGCCTCGTCGTCGTACGCCGGAGCGACGACGACCTCGGTGAACACGTCGAAGATCTGCCTGGCCAGCTCCGCCGTGACCGGCCGGTTGACGGCGATCACGCCGCCGTACGCCGACACCGGGTCGCACGCGTGCGCCTTGCGGTGCGCGTCGGCCACGTCGGTGCCGACGGCGATGCCGCACGGGTTCTGGTGCTTGATGATGGCCACGCAGGGCTCGGCGAAGTCCCAGGCGGCCCGCCAGGCGGCGTCGGCGTCGAGGTAGTTGTTGTACGACATCTCCTTGCCGTGCAACTGCTCGGCGTTGGCCAGCCCGCCGCTGCCCGCCGTGCCGCCGGTGTAGAGGGCGGCGCGCTGGTGCGGGTTCTCGCCGTAGCGCAGGGTGGCCTTGCGCTGGTACGCCGCGCCCGCGAACTCGGGGAACTCACCCTCCTCGGACGTGCCGGCGAACCAGTTGGCCACGGCCACGTCGTACGAGGCCGTGTGCGCGTACGCGATGCCCGCCAGCTTCCTGCGCTCGGTCAGCGTGAAGCCGCCCTCGGCCAGCGCGTCGACCACGTCTCCGTAGGCGCCGGGGTTCACCACGACCGCGCAGGTGTTGTGGTTCTTCGCGGCGCCCCGGATCATGGCCGGCCCGCCGATGTCGATCTGCTCGACGCACTCCTCGTCGGACGCCCCGGAGGCCACCGTCTCCTGGAACGGATAGAGGTTCACCACCACGAGCTGGAACGGATCGATCTCCAGCTCCTCCAGCTGCGCCACATGGTGGGGCTTGGTGACGTCGGCCAGCAGCCCGGCGTGCACGCGCGGGTGCAGCGTCTTGACCCGCCCGTCCAGGCACTCGGGGAACCCGGTGAGCTGCTCCACCTTCGTCACCGGGATCCCGTAGGACGAGATCGCGGCGGCCGTGCCGCCGGTCGAGACGATCTCCACTCCGGCGCCGTCGAGGGCTCTGGCCAGCTCCTCGAGCCCGGACTTGTCATATACAGCGATCAACGCGCGCCGGATGGCGATGCGAGTCACGTGGTTTCCCCTCCTGTGTGGTTGCCGATGCGGACGTTGCGTCCGCTGACCGTCCAGCCCTCGCGGGCCATCCGGCCGACGGTCTCGACGAGCAGGCGGCGCTCGACCGTCTTGATGCGCTCGTGCAGGACCGCCTCGTCGTCGCCCGGAAGCACGGGCACCGCCTCCTGGGCCACGATCGGCCCCGTGTCGACACCCTCGTCGGCCAGCATCACCGTGCAGCCGGTCACCTTGACCCCATGGGCCAGCGCGTCACGCACGCCGTGGGCGCCGGGGAACGACGGAAGCAGGGCCGGATGGGTGTTCAGCACCGGGAAGGCGTCGAGTGTCGGCGTACCCAAAATTTTCATGAAGCCGGCGGACACGACCAGGTCGGGTTCGTACGCTGCGATCTTGGCGGCGATGGCGGCGTCCCATTCACCTCGCGTCGCATAATCGCCCAATTTTTCAACAAAAGTCGGAACGTTAGCCTTCGAGGCCCTGGCCAGCCCTTCGATCCCCTCCCTGTCGGCACCGACGGCTACCACGCGAGCGCCGTACGACGGATCGGCGGAAGCGTCCAGCAGGGCCTGTAGGTTGGTTCCAGAGCCGGAGACGAGGACGACGAGCCGCCCAGCCTTAGACACGCGCACTCCAAAAGAGGAAACAGGGTGGGGGTCACAGGGTATCTGTTCATCGCCCGGCGACGCAGAGGAGGTCAGGTGTCGACACCGGTGAAGGCACCGGCAGGCCAGCAGCCCGCGGAGTCAGCGGGCCGCCGAGCGATCTGGTTGTCCATCGCAGCGCTGGCCATGACGTTCATGTTGCCGCTCGCCGGCCTGGTCATGGCGTTGTTCGCGCTGATGGCCGGGGTGCGGGCGCTGCCACTGCTGAAAGGCGAGGGCAGGCCCACCGGCGTCGCGGTGGGCGGCATCACGGTCTCCTCGATAGCGCTGATCCTGTCGGCCCTGGCCACGGGGATGCAGCTCTACCTCATGGACGAATACTCCGCCTACCAGGAGTGCATGAAGGGCGCCGGCACGGTCTCGGCGCAGGGCGAGTGCTTCACGCAGTTCAGGGACGCGGCGCAGCGCAAGCTCCCGGCCGACGTGCTGGAGATGCTCGGCGCCATGCAGCCCTGACGGACGAGGCCACGAGACGCTAGTCGCGGTCCCAGGCGTACGGGTCGACGTAGATGACGTGACCGCCGCGGTCGTCCGACTCGTCCACGATGTCCTTGCGCGGCGGCCGGGCTTCGGCCTCCGGCTCCGGCGCGCGCGGTCGGGCCTGGGCCAGCGTCTCCGCCTCCGCCGAGGCGTGCTCGTCCTGCCAGTCGTCCCTGATGACCGGGATCTCCTGGGTGTCGGCCTCCGTGGCGTCCATCCAGTGACCGGGCAGCGGGCGCGGGTCCGACTCGGCCAGGCCCACCTTGCTCGCCGCCTTGGCGATCGCGGCGCCGGCCTTGCGCACGGGGGCCGCCGCCTTGTCGAGCGGCGCCCGGGCGCGCTTGTTGAGCAGCAGCAGGTTGGTCACGCCCGCCGAGATGCCGGCGGCCACCCCGACCTCGATCGCCACCGACAGCGCCACCTCCCAGGGCGAGGGGCCGACCGTGGCCAGCCGCCCGCCGCCGATGGGCCCGCCGGACAGCGCCGCCAGCAGCCCGGCCACGACCCCGGTGGAGACCCCGCTGAGAAACCCCCACAGCGGCGCGGCCTCGTAGGACGGCGACGGCGAGATCCTGGCCACCATCACGCCCGCCACGGCCCCGGCCGCGAACGGCAGCGCGATCACCGCCATCATCCACGCCGGCACCGGCCCGCTCTCCGGCAGCGCCCCCAGCAGCGGCAGGCTGGGCACCGTGCCGAGTTGCACGCCGGTGGGCGCGACCAGGGTGTCGGCGCCGATGGCGAACCCGGGGCCGGCGATGTAGGAGAAGGCCCAGATGACGGCGTTCAGCAGGTAGAGCAGCTGCATCAGGATCAGCAGCACCCCGCCCACGAACCCGGGCGACAGCACCTCCGACAGCTCCCTGACCTGCCCGAAGTTCAGCACGACGGCGACCAGCACCAGCGCGCACCCGGCCACGAGCAGCACCGCCGTGGCGACCGCGGTGCCGACCGTCAGGGCGCGCACGCGCTCGGGCAGCAGCCGCAGCATCACCCGCCACGGCCCGATCATGCGCGCCGTGGCCAGCGCGCCCGCCAGGAAGGCCAGCACGAAGTGGCTGAGCAGCGCCTCGCCGATGAACGGCTGCGTGATCTCGTTGCTCGCCACGAGCGCGATCAGGCCGGCGAGCAGCGCGTACGGGGCCGCCAGCGAGACGCCCGCCTGCGCCACCAGGACGAGCTGGGCGCGGCGGCGGGCCCCGGCCTGCTCCTTGGGGCTGTTCTTCGGCAGCCGGGCGGGCAGGCGCAGCCGCAGGTCGGCGTCGCGGGCCATCCACCGGCCCGCGCGGTAGAGCAGCACGGCCGGCAGGATCGTCAGCCCGAGCGGCAGCAGCCCGACGCGCCCGCCGGGGATGGCGAAACCGGCGTGGTGGGCGGCCAGCCAGAGCTGCGCCGCCGTACGGAACACTCCCGGGAGCCCCGCGCCCAGCGTGCCGCGCGGCGCGGCGATCCAGCCGACCAGGGTGAGCGTGGTGAGGGCGGCCAGTCCGACGCCGAGCGTGGCGGCGGCGGCCAGCATTCCCGACACCGGCAGTGGCCGCCGGTTCTCGTCGTCATCGCTCGAGACCCCGGGGAGCTTGCCGAGCACCGACCGGGGGGCAGTGCGCAACTGGTCGAGAATCGCCGTCACAGTAGGCGATTTTCTCAAGGTTTCCCGACCGAAGCTTGGTTGACGCGCCGCCCGGTATCCACTTTGTGCTCCGATCCATCCCCGGACGTGTCCGAACTCCTCGATCCTGCCCCCGTTCCCGCCGCGCGCCCCTTTCCCATCCCGTTCTTTACGGCTGCGCGGGCTTGCCCCACCCGCCGTCGCGGGCCGGCGCCTGTCCAGGGAGACGCTTTCTGACCCGGTCAGTGGCGCGCCGCCGCTACGACGCGCTGTGGGCCGGGTTCCGTGGTGACCTGTGGGCCACCACGTCCGGGCATGCGAAAGCCCCGCGCGGGCGCCGCCGCACGGGGCTCACGCGACCGGCGACTAGCGGGCCTGCATGATCTCGCGCATGAGGCGGGCGGTCTCGGAGGGGGTCTTGCCGACGCGGACGCCGACCTTCTCCAGGGCCTCCTTCTTGGCCTGGGCGGTGCCGGCCGAGCCGGACACGATGGCGCCGGCGTGGCCCATCGTCTTGCCCTCGGGGGCGGTGAAGCCCGCCACGTAGGCCACGACCGGCTTGGTGACGTGCTGCTCGATGTAGGCGGCCGCCCGCTCCTCGGCGTCGCCGCCGATCTCACCGATCATCACGATCGCGTCGGTGCCCGGGTCCTCCTGGAACGCCTGCAGCGCGTCGATGTGCGTGGTGCCGATGACGGGGTCGCCGCCGATGCCCACGGCGGTCGAGAAGCCGAAGTCGCGCAGCTCGTACATCAGCTGGTAGGTCAGCGTGCCCGACTTCGAGACCAGGCCGATGCGACCGGCGGTGGTGATGTCGGCGGGGATGATGCCGGCGTTGGAGGCGCCGGGCGAGGCGATGCCGGGGCAGTTGGGGCCGATGATGCGGGTCTTGCCGCCCTTGGCCACCGCGTACGCCCAGAACTCCGTGGAGTCGTGCACCGGCACGCCCTCGGTGATCACCACGCACAGCGGCATCTCGGCGTCGATGGCCTCCTTGACCGCGTCCTTGGTGAACGCCGGGGGCACGAACACGACCGACACGTCGGCGCCGGTCTGCTCCATCGCCTCCTTGACCGTCCCGAACACGGGCAGGCCCTCGTGCGTGGTGCCGGCCTTGCGGGCGTTCACGCCGCCGACGACCCGGGCGCCGGAGGCGAGCATGCGGCGGGTGTGCTTGGTGCCCTCACCGCCGGTCATGCCCTGAACGATGATCTTGCTGTTCTCAGTCAACCAGATGGCCATGGGTCACGCACCTACCGCAGCGAGCTCGGCGGCCCGCTTGGCCGCGTCGTCCATCGTGTCTACCAGCTCGACCCGCGGGAGCGCGGCGTCGGCCAGGATCTGCCGCCCGAGCAGGGCGTTGTTGCCGTCGAGGCGGACCACCAGCGGGTGGGTCACGGCCTCGCCGCGGCTCTCCAGCAGCTTGAACGCCGAGACGATGCCGTTGGCGACGGCGTCGCAGGCGGTGATGCCGCCGAAGACGTTCACGAAGATCGACTTGACGCTCGGGTCGGAGAGGATGATCTCCAGGCCCGCGGCCATGACCTCGGCCGAGGCGCCGCCGCCGATGTCGAGGAAGTTGGCGGGGGACGGCTTGCCGGGGAACGCCTCACCGGCGTAGGCGACCACGTCGAGGGTGGACATGACCAGGCCCGCGCCGTTGCCGATGATGCCGACGTTGCCGTCGAGCTTGACGTAGTTGAGGTCCTTCTCCTTGGCCTTGGCCTCGAGCGGGTCCTCGGCCGCCTTGTCGGCCAGCGCCTCGTGGTCGGCCTGGCGGAACCCGGCGTTGTCGTCGAGCGTGACCTTGCCGTCGAGGGCCTTCACCTGGCCGTCGGCCGACAGGATCATCGGGTTGACCTCGACGAGCGTGGCGTCCTCGTCGACGAAGCAGCACCAGAGCTTCTCGATGAGCTCGGCGGCGCCGTCGAGCGCCTTCTCCGGCAGGCCGCCGGCCACCGCGATCTCGCGAGCCGTGGCGCGGTCGATGCCGTTCAGCGCCGAGACGGGCACCTTGGCGACCTTCTCCGGCGAGGTGTGGGCGACCTCTTCGATGTCCATGCCGCCCGCGGCGGAGCAGATGGCGAGGAAGGTACGGTTCGCGCGGTCGAGCAGGAAGGAGAAGTAGTATTCCTCCGCGATCGCGCTGGCCTCCTCCACCAGCACCTTGTGGACCGTGTGGCCCTTGATGTCCATGCCGAGGATGGCCTCGGCCTTGGCGACGGCGTCGGCGGCGTCGTCGGCCACCTTCACGCCACCGGCCTTGCCCCGGCCACCGGTCTTGACCTGGGCCTTGACGACAACTCGGCCGGTCAGCTCCGTCGCGGCCGACCGCACCTCCTCCACGGTGTGGGCGACGATGCCGCGTGGCACCGGGATGCCGTAGTCAGCGAAGAGCTCCTTCGCCTGATGTTCGAACAGGTCCACGAGGGTCCGTCCTTGCTTATCCGACTGATGTTCGACGGCCCGGGCAGCTGTGCTGGCCGTCGCGTCCGCTCGCCGCTCGTGGTCGTGCCTCGCTCTCTCACGGCGAGCTCCTACGCTCAGGGGTGCGTGCCGGGCGTTTCCGCCAGTGAAGCCTAGCCCGAAGCTTGACCTGACCAGGTCATCGGGTCGCCGTTCTCCCGCTATGTGACGCTGATCTCACTTCTCCAGGACGACCTCTGCACGAAAATTGCACGGATTAGACGTCGTATGCCCTGTCACTCGATATATGGTCGTGATCTTCAAATGGCAGGCTTGCCACCCGCTCTCCCCGTAATGCCGAAGGAAACCGAATGAAGCGAATTCTCGCGGGTCTCGCGCTGGCCTCGTCGGCCGCGCTCATGACCACCGCGCCCGCGCACGCGGCAGCGCCCGCCGACCCGGTGAAAGCGCTCAAGAAGCAGTACGTGGCCGGTCACGGAGTGCGCGTGTCGGAGACGGCCCGTACGTCGGCGGACGGCAAGAACACCTCTGTCATGACGACGAACGGCACTTTCGGGTTCGGCAAGTCGGGCGTGGTCGCGGCGGACCTGCGTACCCGGGTAAAGGGTGGAGCGGCGACCGGGCTGTTTCCGCCGCGAGTGGTCACCGTGGGCAAGCACACATATGCCCAGGGTGGATTGTTCAGCGAGGAATTGCCCGAAGGCAAGAAGTGGGTTCGCTATGCGAATCAGGCGAGCCCGAGGACCGGTAGCCAGCTGCTCGACATCTTCGAACCCAAGGTGCTGAAGGCGCTCGTCTCACGGGCGAAGAGCGTCAAAAATGCGACGTACCGGGGCTCGGTCACCTATGGCGACCTCAGCAAGATCTACGGCGAACCGGTCCCGGACACCCTGAAGAAGGTCAAGGTCGATTACGCGCTCGACCTGAACTCCAAGGGCCTGGTCACGGGGATCCGCAGCGAATTCACGCTGGACTTCGGCATCCTCGGGAAGACCACCACCACCGTCAGCACCCGTTTCACGGGCTGGGGCGCCAAGATCTCGATCAAGGCCCCGCCCGCCGACGAGGTGATCGACATCAGCGAGCTCGGATCCGACACCCAGGTGCCGCAGACGATCCCGAACGGCTCGCTGAACTCGCTCGGCAGGATCCAGTAGTCGTCCTGTCTCCGAGCCGCTCCACGAGGCCGGCTCCGGCCTCGAGCAACATCCCCCCTCAACACCCAAGGAATCCCGCATGAAGCGAATCCTGACAGGCGTGGCGTTAGCCACGACCGCAGCACTGGTGACCGCCACGCCGGCACTGGCCGCCGCGCCCAAGGACCCGGTGGTCGCCGTCAAGAAGCAGCTCCGGCCCGGCAAGGGCGTGAAGTTCACCGAGCGCACCACCATCATCGACGGTGGCGCGCGGGAGGTGTTCGTCCGGCGCTCCGGCACCCTGCAGTTCAGCAAGTCGGGCATCGCGGCCTCGGACATCACCGGCAAGTTCAACATCTCCCTGAGCGACCTGGGCGAGCTGCCCGAGGGCGAGACCGGGGAGCTGCTCAAGGCGATGGCCGCCAAGGAGCGCACGATCCGGATCGGCACCACGTCGTACCTGTCCGGTGGCATCTGGTCGAGCATGCTGCCCGAGGGCGAGACCTGGTTCAAGGCGGCCAAGGGCCCGACCGGTGGCGTCACCGGCATGTTCGGCCAGCCCCTGAACCTGGCCGAGCCCGCCACGATCAAGACCCTGATGAAGGGCGCCAAGCCGGCCGGCGGCGGCTTCGCGGGCAAGACCAAGGTGGGCGACCTGTGGAACGCCTCCGCCTGGCTGCGGGCCACCTGGCTGTCCGCGCCGTCCGCCAAGGCGAAGAAGAGCTCGATCTCCTGGCGGATCACGGTGAACTCGGCGGGCGTGCCGACCCGGCTGGTGACCACGTTCCCCGGCTCCGTCATCGGGGGCGAGGGCACCGTGAGCGTGGACACGAGGTACACCGGCTGGGGTGGCTCCGTGTCGATCAAGGCGCCCAAGGACGAGGTCGCCGACAAGTTCGAGAACGGTGAGGACGACCTCTCCAACCTGAACATCCCGCTGGGCAGCCTGGCCGGCTGATCCGGTCATCCGAGCCCTCTCCCGCCGGTCCTGGCGGGAGAGGGCTTCTCTCTTCCTGAGGATGCACATGAAGCGAGTTCTGGCGGCGGCGGTGGCCGCCGTCGTGACGGGCGCTGTCCTGCTCGGCGCCGCACCGGCGCAGGCGGCCGCGCCCGACCCGGTGAAGGCCGTGAAGAGCAAGTTCGCCCCTGGGCACGGGGTGAAGATCTCCGAGGTCACGATGACGAAGCCCAAGGGCAAGAAGTCGGTGTTCATGGAGGTCACGGGCACCTACGGGTTCGGCAGGTCGGGCGTCGTCGCCGCCGACCTGACCTTGCGGTCCGCGCTCGACGAGAAGGTCTCCATCCGCTTCCTCGCGGTGGGAACGCGGGTCTACATGAGCAGTGACGCGATCGAGGACCGCCTGCCCGAAGGGAAGACGTGGGTGCGCATGGACGTCCCCGACACCGGCAGGGCCCCGTCCTTGCAGCCCGTCGACATCTTCCGGCCCCCCTACCTCAAGGGCCTGCTCTCGCATGCCTCGTCCGTGCGGAACGGCGTCTACCGTGGTGAGCTCTCCTACAAGCAGGCGAAGAAGATCGACGGCGGCGGCGCGTTCGACTACCGGCTGAGCACCGACTCGACCGGTCTGCCCACCCGCTTCCACACCGGGCAGGGCTCGCTGTTCGGGGGTGGCCGGAACCACACCGACACCAGGTACTCCGCCTGGGGCCACGAGGTCAGCATCGTGGACCCGCCCGACCACGAGGTGATCACGGAGGCAGCCCTCATGGACACCGTGTACGACCAGATGCTCGAGGAGATCAAGGAGATCCCCATCGAGGCACTCGGCTCCGCCGGCCGATAGGTCCGCCCGGCCTCGCCCGGCCGGGACTCACAGGCCTCGCCGGTGAGACCCGGCCGGATCGCGGGGGCCCGGCTAGATCGCGGGGCCCGGCTGGATCGCGGGGCCCGGCTGGATCGCAGATCGCGGGGCCCGGTCGAGCCGGGCGGGCTCGTGGGCCGCTGAGTCGCGGCCGGGACTCAGCGGGTCGCTCAGCTCAGGCGGGAGTCGCGCAGGCTCGCCCATTCCAGCGAGTGCCTGATCCCCTCCTCGACCGAGTAGCGGGCCCGCCAGCCCAGCAGGCGGTGGGCGCGGTCGCTGCGGGTGTAGGCGCCGGCCACGTCACCGGGGCGGGCGGGGGCCTCGACGACCTCGATCGGGCGGTCGACGACGCGGTTGAACGCGTCGACCAGCTCGCGGACGGTGGTGCCCGCGCCGGTGCCCAGGTTGATCACGTCGGCCTCCAGCGCGTCGAACCGTTCCAGGGCGGCGACGTGGGCGGTGGCCAGGTCCCAGACGTGCACGTAGTCGCGGATGCCCGTGCCGTCGCCGGTCGGGTAGTCGGTGCCGGTGATCTGGAACGGGACCCCCTCTTCGTACGCCTCGATCATCTTGCCCAGGGCGTGGCTGGGGCGGCGAAGTTGCAGGCCCGTGCGCATCCGGGGGTCGGCGCCGATCGGGTTGAAGTAGCGCAGGGAGAGGATCCTGATGGGCCGACCTGCGGCGATGTCGGCGAACATGCCCTCGCAGACGGCCTTGGTGCGCGCGTAAGGGCTCTGGGGGTCGAGCGGGGACTCCTCGGTGACCGTGTGGTCGTCGCCCGTACGGTAGATCGAGGCCGAGGAGCTGAAGATCATCCGCGTGCAGCCGTTGCGGACCAGGTGGTCGACGAACTCCAGGCTCTTGGCGACGTTCGCGCGGTAGTAGCCGATGGGGTCGGCCACCGAGTCGGGGACCACGATGAGTGCCGCGCAGTGGATGACGGCCTCGATATCCGGATTTTCGGCGAATATCTTGTCAATCAGCGGGCCGTCGCTGATATCACCCTCATAGAACACCCGTCCCTCGGCGAACTCCCGTCGCCCGGTCACGAGGCTGTCCAGAATCACGGGGGCGATCCCGGCGTCCAGGCACGCCGATGCGATGGTGCTCCCGATATATCCGGCCCCGCCGGTAATCAAAACGCGCATCCCTGAACCCTAACCATGCGCGGCTCCATGCGTGAGCGGGCCTGTGGACAACTTCCGTCGAGCGGTACGGCGGCGCGTACCGGACGCCACTCCCGACTTCCGTTGCGTCCGTGCTCTGGTGCAGTCGGCTTTGGCGTGCGACATTTCCTGATATGGGCAGGGACGTGCCAGTCGTCGTGTTCAGCAGGGACGATCGCCGGAAATATCGGGAAAAGGTGCGTCGATGTCTCGACGTCTTCGCCCAGATGCTGCGTGAATCGCGGTTCGAGTTCGACCGGCCGCTGGCCGGTCTGGAGATCGAGCTCAACATCGTCGACGCGCGCGGCGAGGCGGCCATGCGCAACGCCCAGGTGCTCGACGCCATCGCGCAGCCGGACTGGGCGACGGAGCTGGGCCAGTTCAACGTCGAGATCAACATCGAGCCCCAGGAGCTGGCCGGCGACGGGGCCCGCCGCCTGGAGGACGACGTCCGGGCCCGGCTCAACCACGCCGAGGAACGCGCCCGCTCCGAGGGCGGTCACCTGGTCCTGATCGGCATCCTGCCCACGCTTCGCGAGCAGGACATCGGCGAGGGCACGCTCTCCGCGAACCCGCGCTACCGCCTGCTCAACGAGCAGATCTTCGCGGCCCGCGGCGAGGACCTGCACCTGGCCATCGAGGGCGTCGAACGCCTTGACACGCATGCCGACAGCGTCGCCCCCGAGGCCGCGTGCACCAGCGTGCAACTCCATCTCCAGGTCAGCCCCGAGACGTTCGCCGCGAACTGGAACGCGGCCCAGGTCATCGCCGGGCCCCAGGTCGCGGTGGCGGCCAATTCGCCGTACCTGTTCGGCCGGGAACTGCACCGGGAGACCAGGATCGCGCTGTTCGAGCAGGCCACGGACACGCGGCCGGCGGAGCTGAAGGCACAGGGCGTACGGCCGCGGGTGTGGTTCGGGGAACGGTGGATCACCAGCGTGTTCGACCTGTTCGAGGAGAACGTCAGCTACTACCCGGCCCTGCTCCCCCTCTGCGAGGACGAGGACCCGCGCACCGAGCTCGAACGGGGCCATATCCCCCACCTTCACGAGCTGACCCTGCACAACGGCACGATCTACCGGTGGAACCGGCCGGTGTACGCCGTGGTGAACGGGGTACCACACCTCCGCGTGGAGAACCGTGTGCTGCCGGCCGGGCCTTCCGTGGTCGACATCGCGGCAAATGCCGCGTTCTACTACGGGTTGATGCGTGTCATGCCGTACGACGAGCGGCCGATCTGGAGCCAGATGTCATTCCGGGCGGCGGAGGACAATCTCGGCGCCGCGGCCCGGCACGGGCTGGACGCGCGGCTCTACTGGCCGGGGATGGGCGAGGTGCCCGCGGCCGAGCTGATCCTGCGGCGGCTGCTGCCCATGGCCCACGACGGGCTGGTCAAGTGGGGGGTGCACGGACCCGTCGCGGATCGGCTGCTGTCCGTCATCGAGGGGCGCTGCCTGTCCGGGCGTACGGGTGCGACGTGGCAGGTGGACCGGGTACGCGCGCAGGGCGGCGACCGGCACGAGGCCCTGCGGGCCATGACCCTGGAGTACATCGAGCGCATGCACACCAACGAACCCGTACACACCTGGGATGTGTGAAGGCCCGTGCTCCGCGTCCCACCCCGCACCGTCCCCGCCCTTGCCTCCGCCCGCCCCTCCACCCGCCATTCCGTCCTGCTCTTCGTCCTACTCTTTGTCCTGCTCGTCACCGCATGTGGTGACATCGTCAGGCCGTCGTCCATGGACAGGGCGGGCACCGACACGTTCGAGGGCGACGTGCGGGCGGCGCGCACGCTGACGGAGGAGTTCTGGAGGCGGCAGTTCCAGCAGTCGGGGGAGACTTATCGGCCTATCGCCGACTTCATCCCCTACTCGGGCAACTCCGGCCCGAGCTGCGGCGGCCAGCCTTCCGTACCGAACAACGCCTTCTACTGCCCGATCGGCCACTTCATCGCCTTCGACCAGGACTGGATGGAGGCGCTGTGGAACGACATGGGGGACGGTTCGGTCTATGTCATCATTCCGCATGAGTTCGGCCACGCCGTCCAGGCGCAGCTCCGTACCGACTTCGAACTGAACGTCCAGATGGAGCTCCAGGCTGACTGCTACGCGGGCGCCACCCTGTCCGCCCTGGTCGGCTCGGGCGTGCTGACGGCGGATGAAGGGGACGAGAACGAGCTGTTCCTGAGCCTGGCCGCGGCCGGAGACCCGACGGACGACTGGCTCAACCCGGCCGCCCACGGAACGGCGGAGCAGCGGCAGAGCTCGTACGTGACCGGGTACCAGGGTGGGGTGGGGGCCTGCTGAGGGCGTACGCGCGGGACCCGATCGGACCTGGGGATGTATCGACGTGTCAACCCACAGGATGATGTGACCGATCATCCCCACGCTCTACCGTTGACCCATGCCATTGGAGGAGATCAGCTGGCTGCGCAGGGGGGCGTGCAGATCCAGCGACCCAGACCTCTTCTTCCCCCTGGCCCCCACCCCCTTGCAGGAGGCCCGCGCCAAGGCGGTCTGCGCGAGCTGCCAGGTCATGCAGGAGTGCCGTGCGTACGCCTTACGCGCCGGCGAGTCGGAGGGGATCTGGGGCGGCCTCACCCCGGAGGAGCGCCGCCGCGCCCGCTTCCCAACAGGCTGGCGCCGCCCAGCCGCCTCCTGACCACCACTTCCGCCGGCAGACTGGGAGCCGAGGCACGGCCGAAGCCGAAGAACCGCGCCCCGGACGTCAGCCTGAGCCGGAGGCCGGTCGGAGCCGAACGCCCCTCGGGGCTGGAGGCCGGTCAGAGCTGGAGGCCGACCTGGGCTGGAGCCGGTCGGAGCCGAAGGCCCCTTGGAACTGGAGGCCCGTCGGAACTGCAGGCCCGCCTGAGCTGGAGGCGGGTTTGAGCTGGAAGTCAGCCAGGACCGAAGGGGGCGAGGCCAGGGCTGCGGGTTGGCCGGCGCCGGAGGGCGGCCGGAACGGTGCGAGCGCGAGAGCGGAGCCGACGCGAGAGCGAAGCCGGCGTGGGTGGGTGGGTGGACACGGGTGCGAGGGCGCAGAGGGCGCGGGTCGGCGGGGCGCGAGAGCGGGGCGAGCGCAGGTCGGTGGTGGGCTCGGGTGCGAGGCGCAGGGGCGTGGGTCGGGGGGCCGACGCAAGGAGCTGGGTGGGCGCAGGTGGGTGGGGTGGACGTAGCCTGCAAGGGTGCTGCTCCGCTCGATTGCCGTCCTCGCCGCCGCCAACATCCTCAACAACAAGATCGCCCCCCGCCTGGGACCCCTTACGTCCACGGTCGCGACGGCCGCGCTGGTCGCGATGGCTCGTAGGTCCGGGCTGTCTTGGCAGGAGCTCGGGTTCGAGCACGGGCGGCGCGGCGCCGTGGCGGGGGGTGCCTTAGCGGCTGCGGTCGCCACCGTCTACACGGTCGGCATCGCCTCGCCCCGCACCCGGCCGCTCTTTCTCGACGAGCGTGCCCTGTCGCTCTCGCGTGCCCGCGTCGTGGAGGAGGCCCTTCTCCAGGTGCCCCTCGGCACGGTCCTGCTGGAGGAGATGGGTTTCCGGGGCGCCCTGTACGCCATGGTGCGCCAACGTCGCGGTACGGTCGCCGCCACGGCGATCTCCTCCGCCCTGTTCGGGCTGTGGCACATCCTGCCGGCCATCGACATGGCCCGCGCCAACCCCGCCCTCGGCGCGCTGACGGCGGGGGAGTCTCCTGCCCGCCTGGACACGGCGCGGGTGGTTGCGGGCAGCGTGGTGTCCACGGCGGCGGCCGGGGTGCTGTTCTGCGAGTTGCGCCGCCACCGCGGCCTTCTGACCCCGGCCATGCTCCATTTGTCCACCAACTCACTCGGCTACCTCTTCGCCCGCATCGCCGCCAAGCTGAAGCCCGTCCCCGGTACGAGGGAACCTGCCGTCTCCGGTACGAGGGAACCTGGCGTCCCCGGTGCGGGTAATCCTGTCGGCGGCGGTGCTGGGTAAGTTCCGTCGACCGGTGCTGGGTAGTCCCGTCAACCGGTGCTGGGCTGTCCCGTCGACGTGCCGGGTAGTCCCGTCGATGGTCCCGCGTAGTCCCGTCGACGTGCCGGGTGTCCCGGCGGTGCTCCGGGCGGGCCCACTTCCCCATGACCGGTGGTTGATCCCTCCGGGATGGCCGGAAGCGCCCGGCCGGTGGTGGCCCAGAGGGTGGGTGCTGGGAGTGGGGTGATCGACGCCGGTGGGGTGATCGGCGGCGGTGGGATGGGGCGTGTCCGAGATGGGTGGTACGCCCCGGGCTGCTAGGGATTGTGGTTACGGAACGTGAGTTGGCCGGCCGTCACGGGTGGATCATCGACTCGCGCAGGATGAAGGTTTTCACCTCCCGGCAGTGTTTTCTCCCCCGCCCGCCGAACCGCCCTGTGGCCAGGGCTTGTCCAGGCTTTAACGTCTCCGAGGCACTCCACCTCAAGGCGGTCCCAAGGCGGCCGTCTTGAGAGGCGTGCGCGTAGCCGAGATCACGACAAACTCATGAACGCCGGAGGTACGGAGGTGGTGTTGCATGCGTACGGTAATCGACATCGACAAGGAGCTCCTGGAAGCGGCCCAGCAGACGCTTGGTACGCCGACCATGAGAGAAACGGTCCACGCCGCGCTGCGAGCGGTCGTCGACCGGGACGCGGAAAGGGCGGGTGCGATCAGGGCGTTCGAGTTCTGGCGCACGGAGGGGAGCCCGGACCTGCTGGATCCGGAGATCACGAAGCATGCGTGGCGACGACAGGACTGATGTATCTCCTCGACAAGAGCGCCCTGGCCCGCATCCGCGGCAGCGACGTGATCGCCAAGGCCCTCCAGCCGCTCTACGCGGCACGGGCCGTGGCGACCTGCAGCGTCATCGATCTCGAGGTGCTCTACAGCGCCCGGGACCACGCCCACTACCAGCGCATCCTGCACGCCCAGCGCCAGTGCATCCTGCTCCCGGTGGACCAGGAGGTGCAGGCGCGGGCCATGGCCGTGCAGCGGCAGCTCGTCGAGATCTCGCAGCACCGGGGCATCGGGCCGAACGAGCTGCTGATCGCCGCCTGTGCCGAGGTGCACGGGGCGACGATCCTGCACTACGGGCACGCCTTCGACATCATCTCGGAGGTGACGGGCCAGCCCTCGCTCTGGGTGGTGCCGCCCGGCTCGGTCCCTTGAAGCCGGCGCGGTCTCCTCAAGCCGGCTCAATCCCCCGGAGCCGGCGCGGTCCCCTCAAAAAGCCATGCCGCCCCTGAAAGCCGGTTCAGGCGGTGGAGACCACCTGGAAGCCCTCCGCGTAGTGGTCCTCGCCGAACCCGGCCTGCTCCGCCCAGGCGGCGAAGCGGCTCCGGACGAAGTCGGTGAAGCCTTCCACGTGTGAAACCTGGCTCACATGCGACTGCAAGGCCGCGAGCTTGCGGTCCATGGCCTCGGTGATGTCCACCCAGTGGTTGGGGGTGGAGCCGCCGTTCAGCCACACCTCACGTACGGTCCACGCCTCCAGCCCCTCTTCCTCGATCAGCTCCGGGAACGCGTACGGATTGCGCGCGTCCGGATAGACCGCGTCCAGGGCCGCCCCGCCCACGGCGCGGTGGTCAGGATGGCTGGGGGCGATGAACTGGTAGTTGCGGTCGGGGTGGTGGGTGATGAGCAGGTCGGGCCGGACCTGGCGGATCACCCTGGTGATGGCCCGCCGGAGCTCCAGCGAGGGCACCACCTGACCGTCGGGATGGCCGAGGAAGCGTACGTCGGTCACGCCGACCGCCTTGGCGGCCGCCAGCTGCTCGGACCTGCGCAGCTCCGCCATGCCGGAGTTGTCCAGCTCACGCTCGTTGCCACCCGCGTCGCCGTCCGTGACGAGCAGGTAGGTGACCTCCACGCCCCGATCCACGAACAGCGCCACGCTGCCCGCCGAGCCGAAGTCGGCGTCGTCCGGGTGGGCGGTCACGACGAGTACGCGATTGATCTCGTTCTCCGGCAGCATGACTCCCCTTTCAAGACCTTCGTGAACGACAACCGGAACCCCCTCAAAGGCATTCCGGGCACCGTTTGTCGGTGGAGCGTCTTAACCTAGGTGGGTGCCGACCCAAGTCTCTGTTGACCACCCTTTGCTCGATGGCCTCAACCCGCAGCAGCGGGAGGCCGTGATCCATCATGGCAGTCCGCTGCTCATCGTGGCGGGGGCGGGTTCCGGGAAGACGCGGGTGCTCACGCACCGCATCGCCTATCTGCTGGCCGAGCGCGAGGTGCATCCGGGCGAGATCCTGGCGATCACCTTCACCAACAAGGCCGCCAAGGAGATGAAGGAGCGCATCGACAAGCTGGTCGGGCCGCGTTCCAAGGCGATGTGGGTGATGACGTTCCACAGCGCCTGCATGCGCATCCTGCGGCGCGAGGCCAAGCGGCTGGGGTTCCCGTCGAGCTTCTCGATCTACGACCAGGCCGACTCGCAGCGGCTCATGGCGATGGTCTGCCGGGAGATGGAGCTCGACCCGAAGCGCTACCCGCCGCGTTCGTTCTCGGCGCAGGTCAGCAACTTCAAGAACGAGCTGATCGACTACGAGACGGCGATCGACCGGGCGGGCTCGCACCTGGAGAAGACGCTCGCGCAGGCATACAAGGCCTACCAGCTCAAGCTGACCGAGGCCGGCGCGATGGACTTCGACGACATCATCATGAACACGGTGACGTTGTTCCAGCTCTTCCCGGACGTGGCGGAGCACTACCGGATGCGGTTCAGGCACGTGCTGGTGGACGAATACCAGGACACCAACCACGCCCAATACATCCTGATCAGGGAGCTCGTCGGGCATCCCGAGCTGCGGACGAACGACGGCGAGCTGGTGCGCTCGGGCGCCGACATGTCCGAGTTGTGCGTGGTGGGCGACGCCGACCAGTCCATCTACGCCTTCCGGGGCGCGACGATCCGCAACATCCTGGAGTTCGAGCGCGACTACCCGGACGCCCGCACGATCCTCCTGGAGCAGAACTACCGCTCCACCCAGAACATCCTGGCCGCCGCCAACGCCGTGATCGCGCGCAACGAGTCGCGCAAGCCGAAGAACCTCTGGTCCGACCAGGGCGACGGGCCCCTGATCGTGGGCTACGTGGCCGACAACGAGCACGACGAGGCCATGTTCGTGGCCCAGGAGGTCGACCGGCTCAGCGACGAGGAGGACGTCAAGCCGAGCGACGTCGCGGTCTTCTACCGGACCAACGCGGCCTCCCGCGTGTTCGAGGAGATCTTCATCCGCACCGGCCTGCCCTACAAGGTGGTCGGGGGCGTGCGCTTCTACGAGCGCAAGGAGGTCAAGGACCTGCTGGCCTACCTGCGGGTGCTGGCCAACCCGGCCGACGTGGTGTCCATGCGGCGCATTCTCAACGTGCCCAAGCGCGGCATCGGCGACCGGGCCGAGGCGATGATCGAGGCGCTGTCGTCGCGCGAGGGCATCACGTTCTGGGACGCGCTGCGGCGGGCCGACGAGGCGTACGGCATGGCCACCCGCTCGCTCAACGCGGTCCGCGAGTTCGTCGCCATGATCGACGAGCTGATCGCCAAGGCCGAGGGCGTGCCGCCGTCCACGCTGGCCGAGGAGATCCTCGTGGCCACCGGCTACCGCGCCGAACTGGAGGCCTCGGAGGACCCGCAGGACGAGTCGCGCCTGGAAAACCTCAACGAGCTCGTCTCCGTCGCCTCCGAGTTCGAGGAGGCCAACCCGGAGGGGACGCTGGTGGAGTTCCTGGAGCAGGTGTCGCTGGTGGCCGACGCCGACCAGATCCCCGACGCCGAGGGCGGGCAGGGAGTCGTCACGCTGATGACCCTGCACACCGCCAAGGGCCTGGAGTTCCCGGTCGTGTTCCTGACGGCCATGGAGGACGGCGTGTTCCCGCACATCCGGTCCCTGGGCGAGCCCAAGGAGCTGGAGGAGGAGCGGCGGCTGGCCTACGTCGGCATCACCAGGGCGCAGCAGCGCCTCTACCTCACCCGGGCGGCCGTCCGCAGCTCGTGGGGAGCGCCGTCGTTCAATCCCGCCTCGCGGTTCGTCAACGAGGTGCCGGGGCAGCTCATCGACTGGCGCACCGATCCGGAGAAGTCCGCCTGGAGCGCGGCCACGCGCCGCGAGCCGGCCGCGCGGCAGGCGCCGGTGGCGAAGAGCGCGGGCGGGCGCAAGGTGCCCTCCCTGACGCCCGGCGACCGGGTCACGCACGACGCGTTCGGCCTGGGCACGGTGGTGTCCGTGGACGGGGTGGCGGAGAAGACCAAGGTCAAGATCGACTTCGGGAGCGGCGGGGAGAAGACTCTGCTGCTGGCGTACGCGCCGCTGGAGAAGCTCTGAGCGGAAAAGAAAGGGGGCCGCTCCCCCTCCTCAGGTGAGCGGCCCCGGTTCCGGAACGGTCGGCGCCTCAGGCCGCCGTTCCTGGAGGGTCAGCTCTTCAGGGCGCTGCCCTTCTGCCACTGGGTCCAGTTGAGCTGCCAGTAGCTCCAGCCGTTGTTCCACTGGAGCTTGCGCTTGGTGCCGGTGATCTTCACGACGTCACCGCGCTGGGCGATCGTGTAGAACCACTTGGCCCCGGCGGGGGTGGCGCGGACGCAGCCGTGGCTCTGGTTGGAGCGGCCGAGATACTGGTAGTAGCCGGCGCTCTGGTGGACGTACTCACCGCTGTCGGAGATGCGCACCGCCCACGGGATCTCCTCCTTGTAGTAGCGCGGGTCCTTCGGATCCGTCACGCCCATCCAGGAGGAGGTCATGGTCTCGACGGCCTTCTTGCCCATGGTGAGGTGGGTGCCGCTGGTGGTGAGGTAGACGTCCACGCCGTTCCTGATCAGCCCGCCCTTGCCGGCGCTGATCGGGATCTTCTTGGCCAGCTTGCCGTTGCGGTAGACCTTCATCGTGTGCTTGCGCGTGTCGACCACGGAGATGTGCTTCGCGCCGACGGCGAACCTGCGGGAGACGTTCTTGGCGGCCGTGTTCCCGGGCAGCTCGGACAGCCGCGCGGTGAAGAGCACCTTCTGGTACGGCTTCCAGTACGTCTTCGTCCGGTAGATGACCTTGCGCTTCGACACCCAGCGCCAAGCGCCCTCGACCGGCTCCTCCGGCTCGACCTCCAGCAGCGCCTCGACGGCGGCCTTGTCTTTGACGTCACGGTCGAACGTGACGATGATCGGGAACCCGACGCCCACCTTCTCGGTCTTCTCCCCCATGGGGGTGATGTCGGCGATGCCGAGCTTGACCTTCTTCGCCGGGGCGGCGACGGCGGCGGCAAGAGGTGCGGCGGCCTGGCTGGTCGCGGGGGCGGCCTGAGCTCGCGGGACGGGTACGCTCTCCGCCGCGCAGGCCGTTGCGGCGAGCAGTGCGACCAGTGCCGGAAGCATCCGGGTGACGCGCTTCAAAGGGGTTACTCCTGGACTTAGTGCTTCGACTACCTCCTTGTGTGACTATTGGGGCCGATGATTCGTGGGCAAAATGCCCATAACTATCTTGTAACGGTCCAAATTCGCCCGAATACGGGCAGCGCACACCCGCCGAACCCCGCGGGTGACGGCGTCAGACCAGACGGCGGGCGGTGGCCCAGCGGGACAGCTCGTGCCGGTTGGAGAGCTGGAGCTTGCGCAGCACCGACGACACGTGGGTCTCGACGGTCTTGACCGAGATGAACAGCTCCTTGGCGATCTCCTTGTACGCGTACCCGCGCGCGATCAGCCGCAGCACCTCCCGCTCCCGCTGGGTCAGCGAGTCGAGCTCGGGGTCGATCGACGGCGCCTCCGACGAGGCGAACGCGTCCAGCACGAACCCCGCCAGCCGCGGCGAGAAGACCGCGTCCCCGTCGGCCACCCGGCGGATGGCGTCGGTCAGCTCCTTGCCGCTGATGTTCTTGGTCACGTAGCCGCGGGCGCCGCCCCTGATCACGCCGATGACGTCCTCGGCGGCGTCGGAGACCGACAGTGCCAGGAAGCGGACCTGGGAGCCGGCGCCCAGGACGCGGCGCAGCACCTCCTGGCCGCCGCCCCCGGGCATGTGCACGTCCAGCAGGACCACGTCGGGCTGGTGCTCGGCGATCGCCTTGACCGCCGTCTCCACGTCCTCGGCCTCGCCCACCACCTCGATCGAGTCGCCGAGCTCGGCGCGCACGCCCGAGCGGAACAGCCGGTGATCATCGACGATCAGTACGCGCGTCATGCCTTCTCCACCTTCATCGTCAACATCACTTCCGTGCCCTCGCCCGGCTCGGTGCGTACGCGGGCCGTGCCTCCGTGACGTTCCATTCTCCCGATGATGGACTCCCTGATCCCCATCCGGTCGAGCGGCACCGCCTCGAAGTCGAAGCCCTTACCCCGATCCTTCACGAAAATCGTGACCTCTTCACCCTCAACTTCGGCGTACACGGAAATAGACGGACTTTCAGAGTATTTGGCTGCGTTGACCATCGCCTGCCTGGACGCCTTCAGCATGGCCGCCAGCTTGCCCGCCGCGTCGAGGGGGATGTCGCCGACGCAGACGACCTCGATCGGCACCCCGTGCGCATCCTCCTCCTCGGCCGCGATCCGGCGTACGGCGGCCGCCACCGTCGCGTCGGCGTCCTGGGCCGGCTGGTAGAGCCAGTTGCGCAGCTCGCGCTCCTGGGAGCGGGCCAGGCGGGCGACCTCGCGCGGGTCGTGGGCGACCCGCTGGATCAGCGTGAGGGTGTGCAGCACCGAGTCGTGCACCATGGCGGCCACCTCGGCCCGCTCCTCCTGCCTGATGCGCTCGCGCCGCTCCAGCTGCAGCTCTTTCCACAGGCCGGCCAGCCAGGGGGCGGCGATGACGGCCAGGCCGCCGACCACCACGATGGTGAACAGCAGCCCCGGCCGGGCCTGGGCCAGCTCGCCCTGGGAGTAGAGGAAGCCAACCGCCCCGATCACGACGAGGACGACGCCGAGCAGCGTACGGACCCGGTTCTTCCGCATGCCGAACGCCGCGCCGCTCATCCAGCTCCTGCGGCGCTCCGGATCGGCCTGTTGCCAGAGGATCAGCGCACCGATCCCGCCCACCGCGAACGGCAACATGCCGATCCCGCCCTTGGAGGCCCCCGTCAGCCAGCCGAAGGCGAGCAGCGCCACCCCGATCGCGCTGAACGCGGCGAGCTGGCTCCAGTCCCGCTGCGGCGGCGGCCCCTGGTACGGCTGCCGCGGCGTCAGCATCCACAACACCGCGTACGCCACCACGCCGATCCCGTCGACGACGGTGAGCAGCACGAACATGAGCCTGATCACCACCGGATCAAGCTTGAGCTGCGTCGCCAGCCCCTGGGCGACACCGCCGAGCAGGCGCCCCTCGATGGGGCGCATCATCCGGCGGTAGGGCCTGTCGCCGCTCTGTTCGGCGAGTGTCTTCTGGTCAGCCATAACATGGCCATAGTCACACGTCGGGGGCGTCACGGGCATCAGGGAACAACCCCCGGGTCGGGTCAGGGGTGTCCCGGATGCGAGCACACCACGCGTAGGTCCACGATGGTACGCATGACAGAAGTTCCGCCCAGGCAACCGGCCGCTCCTCCGCGCGTGCTGCGCCGCAGCAGCGAGGGGCGCTTCCTCATGGGAGTGTGCGCGGGCCTCGGGCGGCACACCGGCATCGACCCGGTGGTGTTCCGCGTGGGCTTCGCGGTGCTGCTGCTCGGCTCCGGCATCGGGCTGTTCCTCTACCTGGCGGCGTTCCTGCTGATGAAGGAGCCGAACGGGCGCCCGGGGATCATCGAGCAGTGGACCCGGCGCGACTTCGACGCCGAGGCCGTGATGGCGCTGCTGACGGCGGTGCTGGCGTTCGGGCTGGCGATCAACCTGGCGTCCGTGTGGCTCGACACGGGGACGCTGGTGGTGGGGGTGTTCCTGGCCGTGTCGCTGCTGGCCGCGCACTCCAACGGGGTGGACCTGCTCGGGGTGGCCAGGTCGATGCCCGAGCGGCTGAGCCGGCGGCGGGGCGAGGAGCCCTCGATGGCCTTCTACGAGACCGCGGAGCCGGCTCCGCCCGTACGCGCCCCGGCCCCGCCGGCGGCCGGCCCGGCGACCGTGCCGCCCATGCGCGAGCCCGCCCCGGCCAGGACCGGCGAGCCGGTCGACGCGCCCCTGCGGCACGCGGAGACGCCCGCCCCGCAGGCGGCGGCTCCCGTCGAGGAGGCCGCACCGGTCGAGGAGCGGGCGCCGGTCCAGGACGCCACACCCCTCCAGGAGGCCGCGCCGGTCCTGGAGGTTGCACCCCTCCAGGAGGAGCGGGTGTCGCCGGAGGCGGTGACCGCGGAGCACGCGGTGCCACCGCACCGCCGGCCCGCCTCCTACCGCCCCGAGCCCCCGACCGCCGTCGACTACTCCAGCTATGGCGAGCCCTTCGCGCCGAACGGCCCCTACCAGCCGCTCGACCCCGCCAGAAGGGCCGGCTACCCGTCCTACGACCCCGTCCTGTACGGCCTCCCGGTCACCAGGCGGGAGCGCCGGCCCAAGTCGTACATCGGCGCCATCACCATCCTGCTGGCAATCATCATTGGAGGGATCGTCGTGGCCGTCCAAGCCAGGTCGGCCACCGGAGTGAGCCCGACCATCGTCGGCGGCGCCATGCTCATCACCATCGGCGCCGGCCTGCTCGTCGCCGCCTGGTGGGGACGCGGCGCCGGTCTGGTGGCCGCGGGCACCGCGGTCGCGGTGATCGTCGCCGTGGGGCTGATGCTCGGTGGCCTGCCCAAGAACATCGGTCCGGCCGAATGGGCCCCGACCAGCCCCGCCGAGGCCGGCCGGCTCTACGACGTGGGGCTCGGCGACGGCCTGCTGGACCTGTCGGAGCTGGAGCTGACAGCGGGATCGAGGGTGACGTTCAACGCCGCGATCTCGGCGGGCGAGCTCGTGGTGATCGTGCCGCCGGAGGCGAGGGTCGAGGTGCACGCCACCAACAAGATCGGCGACATCACGCTCGACCGGTCGCTCAAGGGCGGCGTGGACGTGCGCTTCGACAAGGTGCTGGAGCCCGAGGTGAAGCCGGAGGGCAAGGTCTCGACCATTGTGCTGAACCTGAGGGGCGGCCTCGGCGACATGGAGGTGCGGCGTGCCGCGTGACGTCGAGCGACCCCGGCCCCGGCGCCTGCACAGGACGGACTGGATGGCCCTGCTGAGCGGCGCGCTCTTCATCGTTCTGGGCATTCTGGTAGTGACCCGCGCGATCACGGATCCCCTGGTCCTGGTCGGTGTCATGGTGCTGGGACTGGCCTTCGCGGGGCTGGTGGCGATCATCGCGCGGGTGGTCCGCGGTAAGTAACCCGCGACGCAACCCTTGACCGGGAAAAACACCGGCGTACGTTCGGAGTGTCCGCCTTTCCCCCTGCTCCTGAGGGAGGACGTATGCCCCGAATCACCGTCACCGTCGACGGGATCAAGTATGAGGAGGACGTCGAGCCGCGACTCCTTCTCGTCCACCTACTAAGAGAACGGCTGGGCAGGACCGGCACCCCCGTCGGTTGTGACACCAGCAACTGCGGCGCCTGCACGGTCATGCTCGACGGAAAGAGCGTCAAGAGCTGCTCGGTGCTCGCGGTGCAGGCCGACGGCTGCGACGTCGTCACGATCGAGGGCCTGGGCGCCAACGGGTCGATGCACCCGATGCAGCAGGCCTTCCACGAAGAGCACGCGCTGCAGTGCGGCTACTGCACGCCCGGCATGGTCATGGCCGCGATAGATCTGCTCAGGGACGATCCGGATCCGTCGGAGGAGACGATCAGGCAGGGTCTGGAGGGCAACCTCTGCCGCTGCACCGGATACTGCAACATCGTGCGCGCCGTACGCAGGGGCGCGCAGGAGATGGGTCAGGCGGTGAGCACCTCATGACCGTCCAGGAGGTGGGCCGGCCGCGCAGGCGCAAGGAGGACGCCAGGCTGCTCACGGGGCGCACGCAGTGGACGGACAACCTTTCGCGGCCGGGCATGCTGCACGTGATGTTCCTGCGCAGCCCGATGGCGCACGCCAGGATCACCGGGGTCGACGTGTCGGGGGCGCGCGGCCTGCCGGGGGTGGTGGCGGCCTTCAGCGGCCAGGACTTCGCCGCCGAGCAGGGCAGCCTGCCGTGCGCGTGGCCGGTGAGCGAGGACATCGTCATCCCGGACCACCCGCCGATGGCCGTCTCCGAGGTGCGGTACGTGGGCGAGGCCGTGGCCTGCGTGATCGCGACCGACCGCTACCGCGCGGCGGACGCGCTGGAGGCCATCGAGGTCGACTACGAGCCGCTGCCCGCGGTCCTCGACATGAACGCGGCGCTGTCCCAGGACAGCCCGAAGGTGCACGAGGCCGGCAACAAGGCCTACAGCGCCACGATCACCTCGGGTGACATCGAGGCCGCGTTCAGGGACGCGCCCGTCGTCATCGACCGGACCTACATCCAGCAGCGGCTCATCCCCAGCGCGATGGAGCCGCGGGCGGTCCTGGCCGACACGGACGGCGAGTCGTTCACGATGTGGACGTCCACGCAGATCCCGCACGTGCTGCGGGTCATGCTGGCCGTGGTGACCGGCATCCCCGAGCACCACATCCGGGTGATCGCGCCCGACGTGGGCGGCGGGTTCGGCTCGAAGCTGCAGGTCACCGCGGAGGAGGTGCTCTGCCTGCTGATCGCCCGCAAGCTCGGCAGGCCGGTCAAGTGGACCGAGACCCGCTCCGAGGGCAACCTGACCGTGCACCACGGCCGCGACCAGATCCAGCACATCCGGCTGGCCGCCGACGCCGACGGCCGGATCCGGGGGCTCCAGGTGAACCTGCTGGCCGACATGGGCGCCTACCTCATGCTGGTCACGCCGGGCATCCCGCTGCTGGGCGCGCAGATGTTCAACGCGATCTACAAGATGGACGCGTACGAGTTCGGCTGCACGGGTGTGTTCACCACCAAGATGCCCACGGACGCCTACCGGGGCGCGGGCCGTCCCGAGGCCACGTTCGGCATCGAGCGGGTGATGGACGAGCTGGCCGCCGAGCTGAAGATGGATCCGGTGGAGGTGCGCAGGCGCAACTGGATCAAGCACGAGGAGTTCCCGTACACCACGATCTCCGGGCTGACGTACGACTCGGGCAACTACGAGGCGGCCACCGAGCGGGCGCTGTCGATGTTCGGCTACGACAAGCTGCGCGCGGAACAGGCCGACCGGCGTGACAGGGGCGACCCGGTGCAGCTCGGGATCGGCGTCAGCACGTACACGGAGATGTGCGGCCTGGCGCCGTCCAGGATGCTCGGCGAGGCCAACTACGGCGCGGGCGGCTGGGAGCACGGCGCGGTGCGCATGCTGCCGACGGGCAAGGTCGAGGTCATCACCGGCACCTCGCCGCACGGGCAGGGCCATGTGACGGCGTGGAGCCAGATCGTGGCGGACGCGCTGGGCGTGCCGTTCGAGGACATCACGGTGCTGCACGGCGACACGGCGATCGCGCACAAGGGCATGGACACCTATGGCTCGCGCTCGCTGGTCGTCGGCGGCATCGCGGTGCTGAAGGCGTGCGACAAGGTCAAGGACAAGGCCCGCAGGCTGGCCGCGCACGTGCTGGAGTGCTCGCCCGACGACCTGGAGTTCGAGGCCGGGGCGTTCAAGGTGCGCGGCACGGACTCGCAGAAGACCATCCAGGAGCTGGCCTACGCCGCGTTCACGGCGCACGACCTGCCCGAGGGCGTGGAGGCGAGGCTCGACTCCGACGCCACGTTCGACCCGGAGAACTACTCCTTCCCGCACGGCACCCACCTGTGCGCGGTGGAGGTGGACACCGAGACGGGCATGGTGAAGATCCGCTCGTACGTGGCGGTGGACGACATCGGCAAGGTCGTCAACCCGCTGATCGTGGAGGGCCAGCTGCACGGCGGCATCGCGCAGGGCATCGCGCAGGCGCTGTTCGAGGAGGCCGTCTACGACGCCGACGGCAACCTGCTGACCGCCACGATGGCCGACTACCTGCTGCCGTCGGCCGCCGACCTGCCGGGGTTCAGCCTTGACAGGACCGAGTCCCCGGCGACCAGCAACCCGCTGGGCGTCAAGGGCGTCGGGGAGGCGGGCACGATCGCCTCCACCCCGGCCGTGGTGAACGCCATCGTGGACGCCCTGCGCCGGCACGGCATCCACGACGTCCAGATGCCGTGCACGCCCGAACGCATCTGGCGCGCCCTGGCGGAGCAGGAAGGAGTGCGGCAATGATCCCCGCGCAGTTCGACTACGTGCGCCCGGACTCGATCGCCGAGGCGTGCCAGGCGCTGGCCTCCGACGAGGACGCCAAGGTCCTGGCCGGCGGGCAGTCGCTGATGCCGCTGCTGCGGATGCGGCTGACGTACCCGTCGAAGCTGGTCGACGTCGGCCGGCTGGCCGAGCTGAAGGGCGTGCACGACCGCGGCGACCACGTCTACATCGGCGCGATGGCCACGCACGACGAGGTCATGCGCTCCCCGGTGGTGACCTCCGGCTGCCCGCTGGTGGCGCTGGCCGCGGCGCACGTGGCCGATCCGGCCATCAGGCACCGGGGCACGTTCGGCGGTTCGCTGGCCCACGCGGATCCGGCGGGTGACCTGCCCGCCGTGGCGCTGGCGCTGGATGCCGTGCTCGTGGCCGCCTCGGCGCGGGGCGAGCGCGAGATCCCGGCCGCCGAGTTCTTCGTCGACTACCTGGAGACGTCGCTGGAGCAGGGCGAGATCCTGGCCGGGGTGAAGATCCCGAAGCTGGGCGCGGGCTGGGGCTTCCACTACGAGAAGTTCCGCAGGACCGCGCAGGCGTGGGCCATCGTCGGGGTGGCGGCGGCCGTCAGGCGCTCCAACGGCTCGATCGCCGAGGCCCGGATCGGGCTGACGAACATGGCGCCGACGCCGGTGCGCGCCCGCGCCACCGAGTCCGCCCTGACGGGCGTGGAGCTGGGCGACCAGGTACGGCAGGCGTGCGACGAGGCGGCGGAGGGTACCTCCCCGTCCGCCGACCTGAACGCGCAGCCGGACTACCGCCGGCATCTGGCCAGGGTCCTGACCCACCGCGCGGTACGCACGGCGGCCGGATCCCCCTGAGGTCGGTGGGGGCGCCTCTTCCGGGGCGCCCCCACCCCGGCATAGGGTCACAGGCATCGGGTAAAGGAGCGAATCGATGGCGATGCGGTTCGAGCACGAGTTCACTGTTCCCGTTCCGATCGAGCAGGCCTGGGCCGTGTTGCTCGACGTCGAGCGGGTCGCGCCATGCCTGCCCGGGGCGACGCTGGACATCTTCGAGGGCGACGAGTTCACCGGGCGGATGAAGGTCAAGGTCGGCCCGATCACGGTCACCTATCGCGGCTCGGCCAGGTTCGAGGACGTGGACAAGGACTCCTACTCGCTGGCCATCCAGGCGTCGGGCAAGGAGGCCCGGGGCTCGGGCACGGTCTCCGCCACGGTCAGGGCGCGCATGCAGCCGCGCGACGAGGCCACGCTGGTGACCGTGGAGACGACGTTCAACGTCACCGGCCGGCCCGCCCAGTTCGGCAGGGGCGTGATGGCCGAGGTGGGCGGCAAGCTCATCGAGAGGTTCGCCGGCAACCTGGCCGATCTGCTCTCCGAGCCCACGGTCGAGGCGGTCGCCCCGCAGGAGGGCTCGCCGGCGCAGGAGGAGGAGCGGCACCTGAGCGCGGTGCCGGCGCCCGAGCAGGAGGGGCGGCCCGCGGGCACGCAGCGCACGTCGCGCACGCCCGACGAGGAGGCGCTCGACCTGCTGGAGATCGCCGGGCAGCCGCTGCTCAAGCGGCTGGCGCCGATCGCGGGCGCGGTCGTGGCGCTGCTGTTCATCGCCTGGGTGATTCGTCGGCTTATGCGGTGATTTTCGGCAAATAGTCAATCAAGTCCGGACACTTCCCCCGACCTGGGGGAAGTGCCATTCCCGCGGATAGGTCTATCTACGGGGGACTTGTGATGCCGGACTGCACCGTTGTCGTCATCACGTATAACGACGCGGCCCGCCTGCCCAGGGCCGTACGTTCCGTGCTCCGGCAGTCGCTGCGCGACCTCGAAGTGATCATCGCCGACGACGCCAGCACGGACGGCACGCCGGAGGTGGCCAGGCGGCTCGCGCGAGCCGATCCGCGGGTGCGCTACCTGCGCAGGCCGGTCAACAGCGGCGGCTGCGGGGCGCCGCGCAACGACGGGATCGACGCCGCCGCCGCGCCGTACATCATGTTCCTGGACAGCGACGACGAGCTGCCCAGGCACGCGTGCAAGAGCCTGCTCGCCGAGATCGAGCGGACCGGGGCCGAGTTCGTGTCGGGGCAGATCTCGCGGCTGTTCGAGTCGAACGGGCGGCTGCAGCCGTACTACCCGTCGTTGTTCGCCAGGCGGCGGGTGGTCGAGGGCATCCGGGAGGAGCCGGAGCTGTTCCTCGACTGCTTCAGCACCAACAAGCTCTACGACGTGGGCTGGCTGCGGGCCCGCGCGCTGCGCTTCCCCGAGGACATCCACTACGAGGACCACGTCTTCGCCGCCGAGCTGTACGCGGTGGCGCGCAGGTTCGCGATCGTGCCGTGGACGGTCTACCACTGGCACCGGGCGCGCACGAACGAGTCGATCTCGCTGAGCATCGACGACCTGGAGAACGTGCGGCAGCGGGTGATCGCGGCCCGGCTGAGCGACGACATCCTGCGCGACTACGGCGCCGCCGACCTGGTGCCGCACCGGCAGTACCGGTTCGTCCGCCAGGACCTGCGCGTCTACCTCAACCCCCTGCCCCTGCGGGACCTGGTGTGGACCAAGGAGTTCGCCTCAGTGGTGCGGCCGTACCTGGAGGAGATCCCCGACGAGGTGTTCGAGCGGATCGACCCGCTGGACCGGGTCTGCTGCCGGCTCATCCTGGACGACCGGATCGAGGACCTGCGGGTGGCGGCGGGCTCGCTGACCGGACCGCGGGCCGCGCCGCGCGCGGCCGTGCAGCTCGACGGCCGGACGTACTGGGGCACGTCGGCCTCCCCCGGCCTGGACATCACGAAGCTGCGGCTGGCCGAGCTGCCCTTCACCGCCTCCCGGCTGCGGCACGAGGTGGCGAGCCTGTCCTCCGACGGCGAGCGGGTGCGGATGACCGTGCGCACCTACGACCCGTTCGGCGCGCTGCCGCCGGAGTGGACGGCGTTCCTGCAGCTCGGCAAGGAGCGGATCCCCATCGAGCCGGAGCCGTCGGGCGGGGGCGGATACCTCAGCGAGGTCACGTTCAGGCCCTCGGGCAAGTGCGACCCGCGCATCGGCTTCACCCGGACCTCCGACGGGCACACCACGACCGACCGGATCATCGTCGATCCCCGCACCGAGCCGATCGAGCTGCCCGGGTGCACGCTCAAGGCCGAGGGGTACACGGCGTACCTGTGCGTGCGTCCCGACTCCATCCCGCAGTCGGTGTGGCGGCGGGTCAGGCGGCGGCTGATGAGGCACTTGAACACGCCGGCGAACAAGCTGCGGGCGTACAAGGTGATGATCAGGGTGCTGCCGCGCCGCCCGGACCTCGCGCTGTTCGAGTCGGACGTCGGCAAGGGCTACAGCGGCAGCCCGCGGGCCATCTACGAGGAGGTGCGGCGGCGCGGCCTGCCGATCGAGGCGGTCTGGTCGGTGGCCAAGGGCCGCCGGAACTTCCCCTCCGACGTCCGCCTCGTCCGCCGGGGCAGCTGGCGCTACATCTACACGATGGCCAGGGCCGGCATCTGGGTGGACAGCCACGGCTTCCCGCTGGACTATCCCAAGCCCCGCGGCACCCGCTACCTGCAGACGTGGCACGGGCAGGGGATCAAGTCGATCGGGTTCGACGCGCCCGACCTGCGCGGCGACTTCGACAAGCCGCGGGCGCAGTGGCGGGCCGCGGTCGCCCGGTGGGACGCGCTGGTCTCGCCGAGCGCGGAGTTCTCGCGGGTGTTCCTGCCGTCGAACGGCTACTCGGGCAAGGTGTACAGGTGCGGGACGCCCCGGTGCGACGCGCTCGTGCGGGCCGAGCCGTCGGGCGAGGTGCGCAGGCGGCTGGAGATCCCGCCCGGACGGCAGGTCCTGCTCTACGCGCCCACGTACCGGGACCGGGTGAAGGGCAGCGGCCAGTCCGTACGGGTGGACCTGGAGCTCATGGCCGACGAACTGGCCGACGACTGGGTGGTGATCCTGCGTACGCACCCGGTGGAGCGCTACAGCCCGCCCGAGCACCTCAGGCACTTCGTCCGCTCCGCCGCGTCGTACCCGGAGATCAACGACCTGATGCTGGCCTCGGACGCGCTGCTGACCGACTACTCCTCCGTCATGTGCGACTACGCACTGACCGGCAAGCCGATGCTGTTCTTCGTCGACGACTGGGACGACTACCGCCTCTCGGAGCGCGGCGTCTACCACGACCTGCCCGCCATCGCCCCGGGCCCGTGCCTCTCGACGACCGGGGACCTGATCGCCGCGCTGCGCGAGCTGCCGGCCGTGCACGAGTCCTACGCCGAGCGGTACGCGGCCTTCCGCGACCTGTGGTGCGCCGACGAGCGCGGCGACGCGGCGGCCAGGATCGTGGCCGACTTCTTCGAGGAGACCCGATGACCGTCGTCTTCACCTGCCTGGACGCCGACAGGCTCGGCGGCGTCCAGCAGGTCACCCACACCCTGGCCCAGGGCCTGGCCCGGCGCGGGCACGACGTGCACGTGATCGGGCTGCAACGCGCCGCCGCCCCGTTCAGGTACGTCGAGCGCCCCCTCTACCGCCGGCACGTCATCAGCCGCCGGCCCGCGCGGGGCACGCTCGCCCGCAGGCGGGCCGACCGGCGGCTGCAGGAGCTGCTCGGCGCCGTCGGGCCGGGTTACGCGATCATGACCTCGCCGTCCGTGGTGGCCCGGCTGTCGGGGCTGCTGCCGGACACGCTGCGGCCGATCGGGCAGTACCACGGCTCGTACGACCACGCCCGCGGCTGCTGGCACCTGGCCTCGATCCGGCGCCACTACCCCGGCCTCGAACAGTCCGTCTTCCTCAGCGAGGACGACGCCTGGCTGTTCTCCGAGCACGCGCTGCTGCCCAACGCGGGCGCGCTGCCGAACCCGCTGGCGGACTGGCCGGAGGAGATGTCGGCGCTGGAGTCGCCGCGCGTGCTCGGCGTGGGCCGGCTGGAGGGGGTCAAGCGGTTCGACCGGCTGATCAGCGCGTTCGCCCGCTCGGGCGCGCCCCCGCCGTGGGAGCTGCACCTCATCGGGGACGGCGGCGAGCTGGAGCGGCTGCGCGCGCACGCGGACCGGGAGGGCGTGGGCGGCCGCGTGGTGTTCAGGGGGCTGGTGCCCGCCGCGCGGATGCCGGCCGAGTACCTCGCGGCCTCGGTCCTGGGGCTGACCAGCGAGCACGAGGGCCTGCCGATCGTGCTGCTGGAGTCGGGGGCGCACGGGGTGCCGGCGGTGGCGTTCGACGTGTCGGGAGGCGTGCGCTCGGCCGGGCCGGTGCTGGTGCCGCCGGGCGACGTGGACGCGTTCGGGGCGGAGCTGGCGCGGCTGATCGGGGACGAGGAGGAGCGGCGGCGCCTGGGGGCCGACGCCCGGGCACGGGCCGAGGCGTTCCGCCTCGACCACGTGCTGGACCGATGGGAGTCGATGTTCGCCCACATCGAGCGCTAGACGTCCCTGGCTAGACGGGTTCCGTCAGCTCCTTGCGCTGCTGCGGCACCCCGGCCAGCGAGCGCTGGCGCGTGGTGAGCATGGCGGCCACGGGGCTCGGCTCGCGCAGCCGGTTCAGCCGGTCGCGCATGCTCTTGCGCATCCGGCTGGCCTTGCGCTTCTGCATCGTCTTCTGGCAGGCCACGATGTGCTCCTTGGCCGGCTTGAGGGCGCCGCTCAGCTCGTACCCCATGGACTCCAGGCGGTCGCCGAGCATGTGCTCGCACAGCGACACCTCCCAGTCGTCCAGCCGGTTCGCCCAGCTCCCGACCCGGCTGCGGGTGACCTCGCGGTGCGTGTTGCTGTGCCAGACCTTGTGCTGCGGCACCGCCACGCTGGCCGCCTCGCGCGGCGAGATCATCGCCGGCGAGAAGTCCTCCTCCAGGAAGTGGCAGAGCTTCTTCAGCTCGGTCATCGGGTCGTCGGTGAGGTCCTCGTAGCGCAGCTCGTAGTACGTGTCCTCGGACAGCGTGCGCTTCAGCCGACCGCCCGCGTCGATGGCCTCGGCCCAGGTGGAGACGGCGTGGAAGGAGTCGAGGGTGTACCAGGGCATCTCCTTCAGCGAGGCCACGCAGTCGCGGCCGTCCCTGATGAGGTGGATGAACTGGGCGTCGGGGAAGAGCCGCAGCAGCAGGTCCACCTGCTTGACGTAGCTCGGCCGCTTGTCGCCCCAGCGGGCCTTGTCGAACCGGTCGGCGTACATGCGGAACGCCGTGCCGATCACCGAGCCGAGCGAGCCGGGGCCCGCCACGGCCTGCCTGACGAACTCGTCCTTGTCGATCTTGAGTTCGCGGAACTTCGTGCTGCGGTCGGTCGCGATCCACTGCGCCAGAGCCCGGCGGCGCTGGTCGATCCGCAGGTCGCCCCATGTGCGGCGGCGGTAATAAGCGGGAATGAGGAAGCGCGTCTCCGGAGGCACCGCCATACGGGGGTGCGAGTGGAGCATGAGCTGGAGCATCGTGGTGCCGGACCGCGGGCATCCGATGACGAAGACTGGTCGGTCTGACATGTCGTACTAACCCCCGAAAACTTAGACGAGAACGTGCTCTCGGCTCTCCTGAGACGAGCCCACGCCGTGCCTGCGCGTGAAGAGCCACATCCGGTAGACAAGGAAGACCTCGTTGGCCAGCAGCAGAACCCCCGACGCCACGGCGAGCGGGATCAGCGCCCATGCCCCCGCTATGGGCGCGATCACGAACACCGCCGCGTGGAACTCGATGCCGCTGACCAGGTGCGAGCGGACGCGATGCCGGGCCAGGAACCTGTTGAGCCGCCTGAAGAGCCGGAAGAACCAACGCGGCCGGGGCGCCCGCCCCAGCGGCTCGGCCGGCTCCGGCACGAGGGGATCCGGCGACAGGGGGTCCAGGTCGATCTCGGGTTCCTGGCGCTCCTCCCTGATGGCCTCGCGTACGCGCTTCATCTGCGGCGCGTTGACGTACCTGAACAGGTCCAGCACGGCCACCGCCGCGCCGAGGACGACGTAGCTCACATCGCCGGTCAGCGCGTACTGCCCGTATGCCAGCCCCCCGGCACACAGGACCACCCTGATCCGGTCCCCCACGTAGTCGAGCCAGAGGCCGAAGGGCGTCCCCGTACCCTTGAGCCTGGCTATTTTGCCGTCCACGCAGTCGATCATGAAGCTCAGATAGAAGAAGACTGCGCCCGCTATGAGCTGATTCATTGCGAAACCGACGGCCGACCCCAGGCCGAGGACCAGCGAGAACACGGTGAGCCCGTTGGGCGTCAGCCGGGTGCGATTGGCGACGGGAAGGGCGACCCGGCAGGCGACCGGGTCCACGAAATACACGGTCCACCAGGAATCTCTCCGCTTGCGTGTCTCGTAGACGTCATCGAGCGAATAGGTCCTCATGGATCCCAGCATGACCACGCGACGCGCCGGAACGATTACTGTCTGGAACTACTGGGGCATGTCCATGCCGCTTCTTGACCAACCCGGCACCGAAAACCGCCACGCGGTGTTGGCCTCGCCGTCCCGGCACCAGCCTTTCAGCACCAAACCGCGCATTTCAGCCCGAACCTGGAGCCGCCAGGGTCCGCCGCCTTCGAGGCGCTCGGGGTCGATGGCGGCCACGACGCCGTAGCGGCCCTTGCGCCGCGTCTCCAGGGGGATCCGGCGGCGTCCGTCGCTGAGCCACAGGCCGACCTTGGGGATCTTGCGGTCGACGCGGTGGATGGCCACGTGGCCGCGCAGGCGGTACGCGGCGCCGGCCCGCTCGCACGAATCGACCCTGGCGATCAGCTTGAGCTCGTCGCGGGCGTCGAACACCTCGTCGGGGATGCGCAGGCGGCGGTCGCGGAAGAAGGGGTAGTCGCCGTACCAGTTGGCGACCCGGCGGCCGCGCGGCACCACGCGGGTGACGTCCTCGCGCCCGCGCCGGAACTCGCGCACGGTGCGCAGCTCGTCGACCAGGCCGCGCCCGAGCAGGTGCAGCTCCAGGCGGCGCAGCGACGGCGCGGTGGCCAGCACGTGCGGGCCCAGCTCGGCCTGCCAGGCGCGGCCCAGCTCCAGCAGCGGCTCCGGGTCCTCCTCGCACCGCTCCAGCGCCTGGAACAGGAAGAGGGTGTCCTTCTCCAGCACGAGGGCGTCGAAGCCGTCGAGCAGCTCGGGCGCCCGCTCGTCGAGGAAGGCGCGCACCGCCCGGATGGCCGCCAGCCGCTCCTGCAGGTTGGGCAGCTCGGAGCGGCGCTGGGTGATCGAGGTGCCGCCCTCCTCGCGCTTGCGCCAGTGGTAGACCACCTCGCCCACCATGTCCACGCTGGTCGCCAGCACGTGGGCCTGCATGGCGACGGGCACGTCCTCGTAGATGCCGGCCGGGAAGCGCAGGCCGCAACGCTCCCAGAAGTCGCGCCGGTAGACCTTGTTCCACACGGTGCGGTCCCTGATCAGCACCTGCTTGTCGGTGATGTGGGTGCACAGCTGGGGGCGCCTGAACACCTTCTCGTGCAGGATCGACTCCTCCAGCTCGCCGTCCACGAGCCGCCTGACCGCGCCGCACGCCAGGTCGGAGCCGGTCTCGGCGAGCTTGCCGACGAGCCGCTCGTACGCCTCCGGCGGCACGACGTCATCGCTGTCGGCGAAGGCCAGGTAGGTGCCGCGGGCCTGCCTGATCCCCTGGTTGCGGGCCGGGCCCGGCCCGAGGTTGCGCTGGCCGATCAGCACGAAACGCTCGTCCCTGGCGACGAAGTCCTCGGCGACGCGCCGGCTGCCGTCCACGGAGCCGTCGTCCACGAGGATCACCTCGAGGTCGTCGAGGGTCTGGGCGGCCAGCGATTTGAGGCACTCGGTGATGTACGGCTCCACGTTGTAGAACGGGACGACGACGCTGAGCAGGGGGATCATGCCGAATTCGCTCCTTGGCTCGGTACGGGGGGTCGAGGGCAGCATGCCCCGGCGGCCCAGCTGATTCCGTGTCCGATGCCCGTCCCTGATGAGCTCTTTACCGGACGCGGAATCCGCTACGTTGTGCAATGGAACGAACACAGATAGTAGGGGGAGTAGGAGGAGCGGTGCTGAGAGACGTCCGGGACGACGATCTGCCGGTGATGCGCCGGTGGCGCAACCACCCTCGGGTGCGCGCCGCCAGCTTCACCACGCACGAGATCGCGGAGGACGAGCACGCCCGCTGGTGGGCGGCCACCCGCGCCGACGCGGGCCGGCGCGTGCTGATCTACGACCACGAGGGCACCGCCGCGGGCGTGGTGACCTTCGCCGGCCTCTCGCCCAAGAGCGCCGACTGGGGCTACTACCTCGACCTCGACGGCCTGGAGCGGTCGGGGACGCTGCTGCGGGCCTGGGCCGGGCTGGAGCGGGCGGCCATCGAGCACGCCTTCGGGCCGCTCGGGCTGACGACGCTGCGGGGTGAGGTGCTGGCCGGCAACGAGCCGGTCAGGCGGCTGCACCGGCGGTTCGGGTTCGTCGAGGTGGGCGCCTACCTGCGGGAGGTGGACGGGGTGCCGCGCGACGTCGTGGCCATCGAGCTCAGGAAGGAACACGCATGATCTCCATCGGGGGGCGGGCGATCGGGGCCGGCCATCCGCCGTTCGTCGTGGCGGAGCTGTCGGGCAACCACAACGGCAGCCTGGAGCGGGCGCTGGCCATCGTGGACGCGGTGGCCGAGGCCGGGGCGCACGCGCTGAAGCTGCAGACGTACCTGCCGGACACGCTGACCATCGACTGCGACGGGCCCGCGTTCCGCGTGGGCGACGAGCACGAGCTGTGGGGTGGCGAGAACCTCTACCGGCTCTTCGAACGCGCCCACACGCCGTGGGAGTGGCACGAGCCGATCTTCCGGCGGGCGCGCGAGCGCGGGCTGATCGCGTTCTCGGCGCCCTTCGACCCCACGGCGGTCGAGCTCCTGGAGAAGCTGGGCGTGCCGGCGTACAAGATCGCTTCGTCGGAGATCGTGGACCTGCCGCTGATCCGGCTCGCGGCCGCCACGGGCAAGCCGCTGATCATCTCCACGGGGATGGCCGGCATCTCCGAGATCGACGCCGCGGTGTCTGCCGCCCGCGAGGCCGGGTGCGCCCAGCTCGCCGTGCTGTCGTGCACGGCCTCCTACCCGGCCGCGCCCTCGGAGAGCAACCTGCGGTCGCTGCCGCTGCTGGCCGCGCTCACCGGCGAGGTGGTGGGCCTGTCCGACCACACCCCCGGGATCGGGGCCGCGCTGGCGTCCGTGGCGCTGGGGGCGTGCCTGATCGAGAAGCACGTCACCATGTCGCGGGCCGAGGGCGGGGTGGACGCGGCGTTCTCGCTGGAGCCGGCCGAGCTGGCGGCGCTGGTGGTGGAGAGCGAGCGGGCCTGGCAGTCGCTGGGCGACGTGACGATCGGGCCACGCCCCTCGGAGCGCGAGGGGCTGCGCTTCCGGCGCTCGCTGTACGTGGTGCGCGACGTGAGCGCGGGCGAGCCGGTGACGCCGGACAACGTACGCTCGATCCGGCCCGCGGGCGGTCTGCCCCCCGACTCGGCCGGGCAGGTGATGGGCCGCCGCTTCACCCGGGACGTGCCCTTCGGCACCCCGCTCACCTGGGACCTGATCTAGCCGATCGCGAGCAGGGCGTCGGCGACCCGCTCCCGGCCCCTGCCGTCCACCAGGCCGCGGCCCCGCCCGCCCAGCTCCTCGCGGGCGGCGGGGTCGCCGAGCAGGCGGGCCAGCACGCCGACGGCCTCCGCGCCCGCCTCACCCCCCAGGCCCGCCGCCGCGCCGCGGCCCACGAGCTCCTCGTAGCCAATCAGCTGGTTGTCCGCCACCCAGCTCAACGCCGTGGGCACGCCGAGGTAGAGCAGCTCCCAGACGGCCGAGCCGGCCGCGGTGAGCACGAGGTCGGCCCCGGCCATCAGCTCGGGCAGCCGGTCCGTCGGCGGGATCACGGTGATCGGCCCGCCCGCCTCGAACGGCGCCGGGCTGACGACCGTACCGTGGAAGGGCCGCCCGGTCGCCCTGAGGGCCCGCGCCCAGGCCGGTGCGACGCCCGCGCTGTCGGTGCCGCCGAAGAAGCACAACACCCGTGGGACGTCGCCCCCGCCGGGTGCCCGCGTACGCCGCCGCACGCTGTCGCGCAGCAGCACGTACGGGGCTCCCGCGAGGCGCCGGGCCCGCCGCGGGAAGGGCCGCCGCTCGGCACCGAGGTTCTGGTCGAGGTAGAGGTCGGCCTCCTGGCCCAGCGGGTCGCCGTCCACGATCGCCAGCACCGCGAGCCCGGCCTCCCTGAGCACCGCGCCCGTCTTGTCCGGCAGGTCGTAGGAGTCGAGCACCACGGCGTCCAGGGCCAGGCCGCGGGCCAGGGCGGCCAGCCGTACCGGCTCCTGGGGCGCGGGCACCAACCGGAACCCGCGCTCGCGAAGCTGCGCCCGCGCCCAGTCCGAGCCGCGCACCTCCCCCAGGAAGGCCACCTCGACGCCCCGGGCGCACAGCTCCTCCGCCAGCGCCACGCACCGCACCAGGTGGCCGACCCCGCTCCGGACCCCGGCGTCGCAGCGGAAACCCACCCGGCCGCCCGGGCGACCGGGGCCTGCTCCGCCCGTCATGCGTCCTGCAGGGCCTTCTGCCGGACGTGGGCGTTGAGCCCGCACACCTCGGGCCGCTCGCGCAGCCAGCCCACCAGCGTCCTGGCCGGCAGGCAGCGGTCGCCCAGCTCGGCCACCACCGTGGAGATCAGCCGCCAGTCGTCCTCGGTGTCGAGCGTGACCCGCAGGTCGTCGGCGGCGGGCCGGTAGGCCAGCCCGAGCAGCCGGGCGTCGCCGGGGTGCTCGTAGACGTAGGAGGTCACGTGGGTGCGGTGGAAGCCGGTGGCCTCCTCGTCGGCCCGCCGGAGCGCGGCCCGGCCGGCGATCTCCACGTCGAGCCCGCGCGGCAGCGTGCGCGCCAGGCTCGTGCTCAGGTAGTCGAGCCCCGGGACGGCGCGGAAGACCAGCGCCGCCTCCCTGATCACGGCCGGGTCCAGCAGCGGGCAGTCGGCCGTGAACCGCATCATGGCGTCCCACCGCCGCCCCGCCAGCGCCTGCGCGAACCGGGTCAGCACGTCGTCCACCGGCCCCCGGTGCCAGGCCACGCCGAGCCGGCGGCACTCGTCGACCACCGCGTCGTCGGCCGGCTCGGTCGTGGTGGCGACGAGGAGGTCGTCGAGCGCGCCCGCCTCCCGCGCGGCGCGGACCACCCACCCCAGCACGGAGCGGCCCCCCAGCTCCCGCAGCACCTTCCCCGGCAGGCGGGTCGAGCCCATGCGAGCCTGAACTATTCCGACAATACGCACCGAAGCCCCATTCCCCCGTGTGACTCTGTGTCGCTGTCCGATCGCGCTATGCTACCGCCTGCCACGACGACTACAGCGCGTAAGCGCGACTCCAGGGGGCCACGTGAGCATTCTCAGTGGATCGTCGATTCTGATCACCGGAGGAACGGGGTCCTTCGGCAAGGCGTTCATCCGTCACGCGCTCGACTCGCTCGGGGTCCGCCGCCTGGTGGTCTTCTCCCGCGACGAGCTCAAGCAGTACGAGACCAGGCAGCTCTTCGACGACGACGAGCGGCTGCGCTGGTTCATCGGCGACGTCCGCGACCGCGACCGCCTGACCCGCGCCATGCACGGCGTCGAATACGTGGTCCACGCCGCCGCGCTCAAGCAGGTCGACACCGCCGAGTACAACCCGTTCGAGTACGTCCGCACCAACGTCGCCGGCTCGCAGAACGTCGTGGAGGCCGCCATCGACTGCGGCGTGCGCAAGGTCGTCGCGCTCTCCACCGACAAGGCCTCCAGCCCGATCAACCTGTACGGCGCCACGAAGCTGGTCGCCGACAAGCTGTTCGTCTCGGCCAACCACTACGCCGCCGCCCACGAGACCCGCTTCGCCGTGGTCCGCTACGGCAACGTCGTCGGCAGCCGGGGCTCGGTGATCCCGCTCTTCCAGCGGCTGGCCGAGCAGGGCGGCAGCCTGCCGATCACCGACAAGCGCATGACCAGGTTCTGGATCACGCTGGAGCAGGCGGTCAGGTTCGTGGTGGACTCGTTCGACCTGATGCAGGGCGGCGAGCTGTACGTGCCGCGCATCCCCAGCATGCGCATCACCGACCTGGCCGAGGCTCTGGCCCCGAACAGCCCGATCTACGAGATCGGCGTGCGCCCGGGCGAGAAGCTGCACGAGGAGATGATCGGCCCCGACGACGGCCGCAGGACGCTGCGCCTGTCCGACCGCTACGTGGTCCAGCCCACGATCGCGACCTGGGGTTACGTGCCGCCGAAGACCGGCGAGCAGCTGCCCGAGGGCTTCGCCTACCGCTCCGACAGCAACGAGCAGTGGCTGTCGGTCGACGACCTGCGCGGCATGGTGACCGGCTGATGCTGCCCTACGGACGCCAGTCGATCGAGGAGTCCGACGTCGCGGCGGTCGCCGAGGTGCTGCGCGGCGACTGGCTGACGACCGGGCCCGCGGTCGGCGAGTTCGAGGCGGAGCTGGCCCGCTGGACGGGCGGCGTGCCATGCGTGTCGGTCACGTCGGGCACCGCGGCGCTGCACGTCGCCTACGTGGCGGCCGGGGTGCGGGCGGGCGACGAGGTGGTCACCTCGCCGCTGACGTTCGTGGCCACGGCCGCCACGGCCGCGCTGCTGGGCGCGCGGGTGGTCTTCGCCGACGTGCGGCCCGACACGGGCAACCTCGACCCCGACGCCGCGGCCGCGCTGGTCACCGGCCGGACGCGGGCGATCACGGCGGTGGACTACGCGGGCCACCCGGCCGACTACGACGAGCTGCGGGAGGTCGCCGACCGGGCCGGGGCGGTGCTGGTGAGCGACGCGGCGCACTCGATCGGGGCGGCGTACAAGGACCGGCCGGTGGGGGCGCTGGCGGATCTGACCACGTTCTCGTTCTTCCCGACCAAGACCGTGACGACGGCGGAGGGCGGGGCCGTGGCGGCGGCCGACCCCGAGCTGTTCCGGCGGGCCGCCCGCTTCCGGAACCACGGCCTGGTCAGGGACCCCGCCGAGCAGCGCACTCCCGGCGAGGGCGGCTGGCACCAGGAGGTGCACGAGTTCGGGCTCAACTACCGGCTGCCCGACGTGCTGTGCGCGCTCGGCCTCAGCCAGCTGCGGCGGCTGGCGCTCTTCCGCGAGCGGCGAGCCGAGCTGGTCGCGCGCTACAACGTGCTGCTGCGCGACGTGCCGGGGCTGACGCTGCCCGCCCAGCACGCCTACGTGCGGCCGAGCTGGCACCTCTACCCGGTCCGGATCGGCGGCGGGCGCAGGCGCGAGGTCTACGAGCGCATGCGCGCCGCCGGGATCGGGGTCCAGGTCAACTACGTGCCGGCCTACTGGCACCCGGTGTTCGAGGACCTCGGCTACCGGCGCGGTCTCTGCCCGGAAGCCGAGTCCTACTACGCCGAGGAGCTGTCGCTGCCGCTGTTCCCGGCCCTGACCGGCGCGCAGCAGGAGCACGTCGTGGAGACGCTGACCGGCATCCTGGCCTGAGCCGGCACCCGGGTCGGCGCCCCGGTCAGCGTTCCGGTCAGCGTTCCGCCAGCAGCAGGCAGCCGTCCTCGCCCCGGTCGATGAGGAAGCGCCGCTCCTCCCGGTCGGCGCCCTCCACGGTGGCGATCGCCCGCTGCCTCGTGCGCACCAGCGGGCGGATGGCCCGGCCCTGGTCGATGAGCACCTCCCACCACGACTCGTGGCCGACGCACTCGTCGATGTCGGCCAGCGGCACCCGCGCGTGGAAGTCCTGGCCGGCCAGCGCCACCGGGAAGTACATCTCCTCGCCGTCGCTCCTGCGCCGCAGCCTGAGCACCGGCTCGCCGTCGCCGATGTCGGACATCTCCCCCGAGAACACCAGGTCGCCGCCGTCCAGCCGGCAGTCGCCGATGATCGCCTGGGCCGTGCGCAGGCGTATCCCCCAGGCGCCTCTCGAGCTGCGCACCGGCACCAGCCACACGCCCGACCTGCGGCGCGGCGCCGGGATCAGCGGCGGCAGCCAGCGCGGCCCGGCCACCCTGCTCTCCAGCTTCAGCCCGTGGCTCCGCAGCCGCACGCACAGGTCCCATTGGCCGTGCCTGGCCAGCTGCGCCCGCGACAGCGCGACCGGGTCGAACGCGAACCTGAACGGGAACGCGTGCTCCGGCAGCCGCCCGCCGTCCTCCTGCTCGACGCTCTCCCACGCGGGCGCGCTCTCCTCGTCGGACAGCTGAAGGGTCTCGCCGGTCCCGCGCTCCTCCAGCCAGATCCGTACGCGCACCCGCCGCAGCCCGCTCACGTCGAACCTGCCGACGGCCACCCGCCCCGACCCGTGCAGCACGCCGTCGCGCCAGTCGAGGCTCACCAGCCTGGCCTGCAGGCCCAGCTCGCCGGAGAGCTCCGACAGGTGGACGGGCATCGAGGGGTGCCGGCCGTACCAGCGCCTGCGCAGCAACCCCTCCGAGCTCATCCCGGGTCGCAGGCTGCCCTCCCGGGACTGGGCGAAGAGGTCGGCCAGCTCGGCCAGGCGGCGCCGGTGCAGCAGGTGGACCAGCAGGCGGTGCTCGAACGGGATGCTCTGCCAGGCCTCCCGCGACACGCCGTCCAGGTAGCGGACGGCCAGGTCCACCAGGTCCGGGTCCGCCGCCGGGCCCATGGCGGCCATCGCCTCCACCGCGACGCCCATGTCGATGTCCAGCGTGTCGCGGTCGAAGTCGGGCCTGAGCTTCGGCGCCCCGCGGCCGAGCAGCTCTGCGGTCTGCAGCACCGACAGGAGCCGGTCGCGCAGGTTGCCCGGCTCCAGGCGGCGCTGGGTGATGGAGGCGCCGGGCTCGTCGCGCTGCCGCCAGTGGTAGACGACCTTGGCCAGCACGTCCACCGAGCCGGCTCCGACGTGGGCGGCCATGGCGACGGGCTGGTCCTCGTACATGCGCTCGGGGAAGCTCAGGCCCAGGCCGTCCCAGAAGCTGCGGCGGTAGACCTTGTTCCACAACATGCGGTCGCGGACCAGCAGCGGGTGGCGGGTGATGTGGGTGCGCCTGACCGCCCGGGCGAACGCCTCCCGGTGCGCCCACGACGGGATGAGCAGGTTGCGGTGGAGCCGCATGACGTTTCCGCAGGCCAGGTCGGAGCCGGTGGTCTCGAGTGAGGACACCAGCCGCTTGAACGCCTCACGCGGCACGGTGTCGTCGCCGTCCACGAAGGCCAGGTAGTCGCCGCTCGCGCGACGCACGCCGACGTTGCGGGCGTGGCCCACCCCGTGGTTGTCCTGCCTGATGAGGGTGATCCGCGGGTCGGTGGCCTGCCGGGACTCGACGACGGCCGAGCCTCCGTCGCCGCTGCCGTCGTCCACGCAGATCACCTCCAGCTCCCCCAGCGTCTGGGCGGCTATGGAGTCAAGGCAGGGTCCGATGTACTTCTCGACGTTGTGGAACGGGACGATCACCGAAAGAACCGGCACATGTACTCCTCATCGTTTCCTCAGCCGGACAACAGGCGGATGACGCGGCGGGCGACCTTGCGGGGCCGGGCCAGGCGGCGGGACAGGCGGTAGCCGAGCGTCCTGCGGTAGGCGGTGGCCTTGCGCTGGGTCCTGCGCAGCTTGGCCTTGGCCCTGACCAGCTCGCGCTCGCGGTAGGACAGCTTGGTCTCCAGGCGGGAGATCCTGGCCAGGGCCGCGGTGAGCTGGTCGGCCAGGCGGTCACGCGCGCCCAGCAGGTCGCGGTAGGTCGGGGCGTGCTCGGTCAGCTCGGCGGGCTGACCCAGCTCGGCGTCGAGCTTGCGGGCCCGGTCGAGGTCGCGATGGTCGCACGACCGGCCGGCCATGCCGCACAGGGTCAGCGTGAGCTGGTCGGCCTCCAGCGGCCACGGCCACGGGTGGTGGTGGCCGGCCGCCAGCAGCCGGACCGCGAACCGCCACAGGATCCGGCAGAGCACGACGTGCGGCTCGGGCCGCGTGGCCGGGCCCGACGGCGGGTTGACGGCGGCGAACCGCTCGCCGTCGTAGACCAGGCTGTCGGTCGCCGCCGACGCGTCGCCGCCCGACTCCAGCCAGTCGGCCAGCTCGGCGAGCAGCTCGCGTACGGTCCTGACGTCCTCGCGGGCGCACGCCTCGACGAGGATCTCCTCCACCACGCGGCCGGCCGGGATCGGCCGCTCCTGGCCGCCGGGCAGGCGCCGGGTGCCCGCGGGGGTGAGCTCGTACAGGGCGGGGCCCTCCTCGATGAGGCCCAGCGGCAGCTCGACCGCCGGGGCCTCGGCCGCGCCGTGCGGGGGGCGGGAGGCCACGGCCAGCCAGAGCGGGGCCAGCTCCTCACCCAGCCGGTGCCGGAAGACCAGCCTGGTCAGCCGCAGCGGGTCGGCCACCAGCATCCGGTCGCCATCCTTGGCGCTCAGCGGGAACGTGAGCGCCTCGGGCAGGTCGAACGCCAGCGCCTCCCTGGACAGCAGCGAGCGCGGCGTCTGCCGGTCGGGGTAGGCCGCGTAGCACCGCTGCATGCTGAGCCCGGCCGACTCCAGCCCGAGGTCGAGCGCCCCGGGGCCGCTGGGGTAGCTGGGGTCGAAGCCGTGCGGCGCCCACTGGTCGTCGGCGCACTCCCGGTCGGCGGGCCTGGCCTCGATGAACCGGTCCACGCCCAGGTCGTTGCGGACGCCGAGGACCAGCCGCCCGCCGGGCGCGACGAGGTCGGCCAGCGCTTCGAGCGACTCGTTCCAGGCGGCGGCCGGGGCCTCGGCCGAGTGCGTGCGCAGCAGCCCGTCCAGCGCCAGCACCAGGTCGTACGGCTCGTCAGCGGCCAGCAGCTCCAGCCGCCCGCAGTAGACCGCCAGCCCCGGATGCCGCTCTCCCAGCGCGCAGGCGTCAGGGTACGAGCGCAGCAGCACGGCGGCCGCAGGAGCCCGCGCGACCACGTCGTCCACCAGCGCCTGGGGATGCGGCCCGACCAGCAGCACCCGGCCGCTCTCCGGGACCATCCGCCTGATCAGCTCCAGCGCCGCGCCCCGCCAGCCGGTGACGCCGCCCATGCCGGACACGTCCGACCACAGCAGCATCTCCCCGCCGATCAACCGGACGTTCTCGGGTGCCTCACTCGTGCGCGTGCTCGTGCTCATGCGCAGCGCACCCGCTTCCAACCGAACATTCGCCGTAGCTCCTCCGGTGTCGCCTGATACTCGAATCCCAGCTCGCGCCGCGCCACCTCGGCCGCCAGCCCCGGATCGACGTGCGTGCCGTGCAGTTCGGGCCAGAGCCGCATGCGGCGCGCCGTGCCGCCGTATTCGGGCCGCTCGTCCTCGAACTGCATCGGGTCCCCGTACACGCCCAGCTCGCACCCCACCGAGGCGCCGTAGAACAGCGCGCTGCCGAGCCTGTTGGAGGCCACCCTGCGGTGGCGCCGCAACTCGACCAGCTGCTTGCGCAGGAAGTCGCGGCCCTTTCCCTCCCAGCGGGATCCGCGCTCGCCATGGCAGATGACCCGGAATCCCCTCGATTCGTACGCATGTCGAATGTCCGGATTTGCGAATTCCAGCCAATAAAGACATACCGTGACCGGACCAGTCTCGACATCTCGGATTTCGTCGGCGAGCCGAGCATGGTCACCGCTGACGGAACTCTTCTCCCAGCCGTGAAAGGGATACCAGATCGTACCCTCGCGATCGGGCCGCGCGCCCAGATCAGGCTCCAGGTAAAGGAGGTAAATCCAGGGGGCGCCGACGAGGTAGTGACTCCTGCGCCCCATCGACCAACCCCTGCGACGTAGCACGTCCGACCAGATGAAACGGGGATAACCAGGGCTGCACCAGTGGTCGTTCGGGGGAAATCCGTGGAGATAGTTCCATCCATGCTGGAGGAAACCTTGAATTCGCTTTGGCGACTCGTCCGGCAGGCCGCAGTATCTGCCGAGTATGCGGGAGTGCCCGTACCAGTGATTGGATTCGTCCATCATTCCCCCCGTACGGTTGCCGTGTCCCATCCGACATTCCCAGCCCCCAACGCGGGTCACGCCTCGTTATACGGTTCCATTACTCAGGTCGGGGCCTTGGTTTTCTCCTGGCACGCAATTGCCGCTACACTTCGTCGTGGCTTGAGGACAGAGAGTGAGAGTGATCATGAGTCATCTCGACCGCCTGCGGGCCGTGTTCCGCACGGCGCTCAACCTTCCGCCCGACGCCGACGTCGACGGCCTGGAATACCGGGCCATCCCCCAGTGGGACTCCCTGGCGCACATGGCGCTGATCGCGGCGATGGAGGACGAGTTCTCCATCATGATCGACACCGACGAAATGATCGACATGAGCTCGTTCGCCGAGGCGGCCGGGCTGCTGGAGAAGCATGGCATCGGCGCGGCCGCCCTCTGAGACCCCCACCCAGACACCCACTGAGACACCCACTGTGACCTCCATGGAGGCGCCGGCCGAGCCCGGCGTCGCGCTCGTCACCGGGTCGACGAGGGGCATCGGCCGGGCCATCGCCGGCACGCTCGCCGCGACCGGCCACGCGGTCGTGCTCCACGGCCGCGACGAGGAGCGGGCCGCCAAGGCGGCGGCGGAGGTGGCCGCCGAGACCGGCGGCGCGACCGACTCCGTCCACGGCGACGTGGCCGACCCCGCGCAGGTCTCCGCCATGATGCGGCGGATCTACCAGCGGCACGGCCGGCTCGACGCCCTCGTGGTCAACGCCGGCGTCCACGAGGCCGGCCTGCTCGGCATGACGCGCCACGAGACGGTCGGCCACCTCTTCGAGGTCAACGCCATCGGGGCCACGCACACCCTGCAGGCCGCCATCAGGCTGCTGCGCCGCGGCGCGGCCCCCGCCGTGGTGCTGGTCACCTCGATCATGGGCCGCGCGGGCGGCCCCGGCCAGGCGGTCTACTCCGCGACCAAGGCCGCGGTCATCGGCCTCACCCGGGCCGCGGCCAAGGAGCTCGGGCCCGCCGGGGTCCGGGTCAACGCCGTGGCCCCCGGCTACATCAGGACCGACATGCTCGCCACTCTCGACGACCGGGCGCGCGCGGCCAGGGTCGAGGCGACCCCGCTCGGCCGCATCGGCGAGCCCGGCGACGTCGCCCGGGCCGTGGCGTTCCTGCTGTCACCGGACGCGGCCTTCATCACCGGCCAGGTCCTCGGCGTGGACGGCGGGCTGGTCCTGTGATGTTCCCGCACCCACAAGCCCGGCTCGTCGTCTCGGGTAACGGACAGGGGATCCGAGGCGACGAGCTGGCCAAATACGTCGGCCGCGCGGCCGCGAACCTGGACGGCCTGCGGCCCGGTCCGCTGTTCTGCGCGATGCGCAACACCCTGGCCTCCGTGTTCTGCTATCTCGGCGCCTGGCACGCCGGCCGGCCGGTCGCGCTGCTCGACCCCGACCTGCCGGCCGCGACGCTGGCCGATCTGTCGGAGCGGTTCAAGCCCGCCGCGCTGCTCGGGTTCACGCACACGCTCGACGGCCCGCCGCCGCCGCGCCGCGACGTGCCCGACCCGCATCCCGATCTCGGCCTGCTCCTGGCCACCTCGGGCTCGACGGGCAATCCCAAGCTCGTCCGCCTCTCCCGCCAGGCCGTGCTCGCCAACGCCGCCGCCATCGCCTCCGCCCTGTCGATCGGGCCCGGCGACATCGCGCCGACGAGCCTGCCCCTGCACTACAGCTACGGCCTGTCGGTGCTCAACAGCCACCTGGTGGCCGGCGGGACCGTGGTGCTGACCGAGGCGGGGCTGCTGGAGCGCTCGTTCTGGGCCGACCTGCACGACCACGGCTGCACGTCGCTGGCCGCGGTCCCCTACCAGTACACGATGTTGCGCCGCATGCGCTTCGACCGGTCCAACTACCCGGCGCTCACCACGCTCACCCAGGCCGGCGGGCGGCTGGCCCCCGAGCTGGTGAAGGAGTTCGCCGAGCAGGCCGACCGGTTCTTCGTCATGTACGGGCAGACGGAGGCCACCGCCCGCATCGCCGTCCTGCCGCCCGACCGGCTGGCCGACAAGCCGGGCTCGGTCGGGGTCGCCGTCCCCGGCGGACGGCTGACCGTCGAGGACGGCGAGGTCGTCTACCACGGTCCCAACGTCATGATGGGTTACGCCGAAGACGCCGCCGACCTGGCCAGGGGCGACGACCTGGGCGGGGTGCTGCGCACGGGCGACCTGGGGCGGCTCGACGACGAGGGATTCCTGCACGTCACCGGGCGGCTCAAGCGCATCGCGAAGGTCTTCGGCACCCGGGTCAACCTCGACGACGTCGAGCGCATGCTGCGCGGCACGGGGCCGGTGGCGGTCACCAGCGGCGACGACCGGGTGACCGTCTGGACCGAGCGGGTCGGCGACCCGGCGGCGCGCGTGAGCATGGCCCGGCGGCTGGGCGCCGAGCTGCGGCTGCACTGGAGCGGGTTCGACGTGCGCCACATCGAGCACCTGCCGCTCCTGGCGACGGGCAAGGTGGACTACCGGACGCTGGAGTCCCTCACATGACCGAGGTGGATGGCCGGGTGCCGGGAGTGCGTCACATGACCGAGGTGGACCGTCGGGCGCCGGGGTGCCGCACATGACCGGGGGCGTGGCGCGGTGAGCGTCTTCACCCTGACCGGGCCCGAGCGGGAGGCCGTGCTGCTGCCCGAGCTGGCGGCGCTGACCGAGCGGCACCGCGCGGCCTGCCCGCCCTACCGCCGGATCCTCGACGCCATCGGCGCGACGCCTCCCTACGAGCGGGTGGCCGACTTGCCGTGGCTGCCCGTCCGGCTGTTCAAGACCCACGAGCTGCGCAGCATTCCCGAGGAGCAGGTGTTCCGGGTGCTGACCTCCAGCGGGACCACCGGCCAGCGGCCGAGCCGGATCTACCTCGACCGGGAGGCCGCGGCGGCGCAGACCCGCATGCTGGCCGCCACGATCAGGGTGGTCCTGGGCGAGCGACGGCTGCCGATGCTGGTCGTCGACAGCCGCTCGGTCGTCCGCGACCCCACGCTGAGCGCCCGCGGCGCCGGCGTGCTGGGCATGATGAACTTCGGCCGCGACCACACGTTCGTGCTCGACGAGCAGGGCCGGGTGGACGCGGAGGCGGTCAAGGGGTTCCTGGCGCGACACGGCGGCGGGCGCTTCCTCGTCTTCGGGTTCACGTTCATGGTCTGGCTGCACCTGCGCGGCCTGGGCGCGGACCTGTCGCAGGCGGTGCTGATCCACTCCGGCGGGTGGAAGCGGCTGGCCGAGCAGGCGGTGGACAACGCCGAGTTCCGGCGGCGGCTGAACGCGGAGTGCGGGCTGAGCCGGGTGCACAACTTCTACGGCATGGTCGAGCAGATCGGGACCGTCTTCCTGGAGGGGCCCGACGGCGACGGGCTCTACTGCCCCGACTTCGCCGACGTCGTGATCCGCGACCCCGAGACCTGGCAGGAGGCGCCGACCGGCGTGCCGGGGCTGGTCGAGGTGGTCAGCACGCTGCCCACGTCCTACCCGGGCCACGTGCTGCTGACCGAGGACCTGGGCGTGGTGCGCGGCGTGGACGACGGAAGCCTGCCGGGCAAGCGGTTCGAGGTCCTCGGCAGGTTGCCGCGGGCCGAGGCGCGCGGCTGCAGCGACACCTTCGGGCAGGGCTGATGCTGGACGACCGCACCACAGTCGACGTCAGGTTCCCCGCGGCTGGGCCCGTACCGGTCGAGGAGCTGATCGGCCGGCGCGCCGGCACCCTGCGGGTCGGGGACGAGCGGATCCGCGAGTTCCTGGCGGGGTTCGGCAGGCGGCTGCTGCGGCCCGCGCTGGCGCGGCGCCATCCCGAGCTGGGCTCGCTCGGCTTCTTCCTGCGGCCCAGCGAGCTTGGCCGCACGGTCGAAGGGCTCGGCCGCGAGCACGTACGCGTCCCGCGCGGCCTGGTCTTCCACATCCCGCCCGCGAACGTCGACACGGTCTTCGTCTACTCCTGGGCCCTGTCGGCCCTGATGGGCAACCGCAACGTCGTGCGCCTGTCGCCACGCGCGGGCGCGGTCGCCGAGGCCATCGTGGAGACGCTGCACGAGTCCCTCGACGGCGCCGACCCGGCCGTCGCCGCCACGCAGCGGATCATCTCCTACGACCGCTCCGACGCCGTCACCGCCGCGCTCTCGGCCGCCTGCGACCTGCGGGTGGTGTGGGGCGGCGACGGGGCCGTACGCGAGATCCGGCGTCACCCGCTCGCCCCGCACGCCCGCGACCTGACCTTCCCCGACCGCTCGTCGTTCGCCGTGGTGCGGGCGGCGGCGTGGTTGTGCGCGCCCCGGGCCGCGCGGGTCACCGTCGCCGAGGGGTTCGTCAACGACACCTACTGGTTCGACCAGGCCGCCTGCTCCTCGCCCAGGACCGTGTTCTGGGTGGGGGCCGAGGGTGACTGCGAGGCGGCGCGGGCCGACTTCACCGACCACGTCGCGCGGGTGGTGACCGCGCGCGGGTGGGGGGTCGACGCGGCGATGGCCGTGGAGAAGCGGGTCTCCACCTACGGGCTGGCCGCCGACGGGCTGGCCGAGAGCGTGGAGTTCCGCGGGAACGCGCTGGCCAGCGTGCGGCTGTCGGCCGCGGCGGCGGCCCCCCGGCGGTGGCTGGGGGCGGGGACGTTCGCGCACGCCAGGCTCGCGGCGCTGCCGGAGCTGGTGGCCCTGGTCGAGCGGCGGGACCAGACGATGACCCACTTCGGGTTCGGCGCGGCCGAGCTGGAGGAGCTGGCCAGGGAGCTGGCCGGGCGCGGGGTCGACCGCATGGTGCCGGTGGGCAGCGCGCTGAGCTTCCACCGGGTGTGGGACGGGGTGGACCTGCCGGCCGAGTTCACGCGACTGGTGACCGTGATCAGATGACGCTGGCGCCGCCCGAGAGCACGCTCGTCCGCCTGTCGATGTCCCGCGGGCGGCGGCTCGGCTCCCGGTGGGTGCCGGCCGCTCTCGTGTGCGCGGGCACGGTCGGCGTCTTCCTGTGGTGCGGGGTCTCCGGACGTGACCTGGCCGCCTTCGCCGCCTATCTCGGGGTCGGGGTGGCGCTGCCGGGGACGCTGCTGTGGCGGGGGCTGACCGGGGGCGGGCGGTCCATGGCCGAGGACCTGGCGGCGGGGCTGGCGCTCGGCTACGCGGTCGAGGTGCTGGCCTACATCCCCGCCCGGGCCGCCGGGGCGCCGCTGCTCGTGGTGGTGCCGCCGGCCGCCGTGCTGTGCGCGTTCGCGTTCGTGCCCCGGCTGCGGCGGCACTGGCGGGGGCCGGCCGTCAGGGAGCGCCTGCCGGGATGGTGTGCCTGGGTGCTCGCCGGGATCGTGGCCTACCTGATCGCGTGGAGCACGTTGTTCCTGTACCGGCTGCCGGTCGGCACCGCGTACGTGGACATGCCGTACCACCTGTCGCTGGTCGGCGAGGCGCGGCATCACTTCCCGCTCACCCTGCCATCCGTGCTGGGCGAGCGGCTGTCCTACCACTGGTACGTCTACGCCGAAATGGCCGCCACCAGCTGGGTCACCGGGATCGAGCCGGTGACGCTGGTCTACCGGCTGTCCACGCTGCCGATGGCGGCGGCGATGGTCGTGCTGGTGGCGGTGCTCGGGCGGCGGCTGGGCGGGAGCTGGGGCGCCGGGGTGGCGGCGGCCGGGGTGACGTACTTCCTGTTCGGGCCCGTGCTGGTGGAGGGCGCCGAGTTCACCTCGCGGTCGATGTTCACCGTCTGGGCCAGCCCCACGCAGACGTTCGGGGCGCTGCTGTTCGCTCCCGTGGTGTTGCTGCTGCTCGGCGGGCCCCGGTCGCGGTGGGCGGCGCTGGGGGTGCTGCTGCTCGCGCTCACCGGGGCGAAGGCGACCTACCTGCCGCTGCTGCTCGCGGGGCTGCTGCTCGTGGTGGTCGTGCGCGGGGTGGTGGAGCGGCGGGTGCGGGGCGAGTGGCTCGCGGCGGCGGGTGCCGCGCTGGCGTGCCTGGCGTTCGCGCAGTTCGTGGTGTTCGGGCAGCGGGCGCAGGGGACGGTGCTCGCGCCGTTCGCGGCCATGCGGGCGTTGTGGGAGACGGTGGCGGGCGTCGGGACGCCCGTCGCGGTGCCGGTCGGCGAGCTGGTCGTGCTGGCCGGGGTGCACCTGTCTGCCTGGCCTGCGTGTGGGGCGGGGTGGCGGGGCTGGGGCGGCGGGCGCTGGAGCCGCCCGTGCTGCTGCTGCTCGGGATCGGGGCGGCCGGGATCGGCGCGGCGGTGCTGCTCGGGCATCCGTCGCAGTCGCAGCTCTACTTCCTCGAAGGGGCCCGGCCCTACCTGTCGATCGCGGCCGTGTGCGGGGTGCTGGCGGCGCCGCGCGTGCCGTGGGCCCTGGCCGCGTGCCTGCTGGGGCTGGGGGCGGGGGGCGCGCTGGTGGCGTCGGGGCTGGAGTTCTCCGGCGGTACGGCGGCGCGGGTCGTGCTGCCGTACCTGGTGCTGGCGGCGGGGGCGCTGCTGCTGTGGCGGCGCGGGCACGTGCTGGCGGTGGTGGCGCTCCTGACCGGGTACGCCGTCCCGGCCTCCGTCCAGGAGGTGGCCGGGCACGTCCTGCCGGAGGAGGACAAGCGCGAGCGGCTGATACCGGAGGGGGCGCTGGAGGCGGGGCGGTGGTTGCGGGCGCACTCCTCGCCCGATGACGTGGTGGCCACCGATCTGCACTGCCGCTACCGGTGGTGGCAGGTGTGCGACAGCCGGCACTACTGGGTGTCGGGGTTCACCGAGCGGCGGGTGCTGGTCGAGGGGTGGGCGTACGCCGAGAGCACGCTGTCGCGGGCCCGGTCGTTCGAGGGCTCCTACCTCGCGGTGCCGTTCGCGGATCCGCCGCGGCTGGCCGCGAACGACGCGGTGTTCCGGGAGCCCTCGGCGGAGAACGTCCGGCTACTCGCCCAGAAATACGGCGTCAAATGGCTTTTCACCGGGATAAATCCGGAATTGGGGAAATTTGCCCGGCTTCGATTCCGGAATGCGACCTCCTCGGTCTACCAGCTCCCCGAATGGTAAAGATCTTTCCGGTTCTCGGAATGGTGAGGAGAAATCGTACGCGCCCCGCTGGACGCCCCGAGCAACATTTCCGTGGACCCACGGCCACGAGCAAGATCAGGGGAGTCTATGGACACGCGTGCCGCCATGGAGTCGAGCCCCCGCATCCTCGACCCGGCGACCCGGCTCGCGAGCGTCGACATCGTCATCCCGGTGCTCAACGAGGAGCGCGCCCTGCCCGGCTGCGTACGCACGCTGGCCGCCTTCCTCGACGGCTTCCCGCTGCCGTGGCGCATCACGATCGTGGACAACGGCAGCACCGACGCCACCTGGGCGATCGCCACCGCGCTGGCCGGCGAGCACGAGGACGTGTACGCCCGGCGGCTGGACATCCGGGGCCGGGGCGCCGCGCTGCGGGCGGCCTGGCAGGACAGCCCGGCCGACATCGTGGCGTACATGGACGTCGACCTGTCCACCGACCTCGACGCCCTGTTCCCGCTGGTCGCCTCGGTGGCCAGCGGCCACTCGGAGATCGCCATCGGCACCCGGCTGGCGCACGGCTCGCGCACCCGCCGCTCGCTGCGCCGCGAGGTGGTCTCACGGGGGTACAACGCCCTGCTCAGGTACGGCTTCGGGGTCCGGTTCAGCGATGCCCAGTGCGGGTTCAAGGCGGCCAGGACCGACGTGGTCAGGCCGCTCATGGGCAAGATCGAGGACGACTCCTGGTTCTTCGACACCGAGTTGCTGCTGCTGGCCGAGCACAACGGGCTGCGGGTGCACGAGGTGCCGGTCGACTGGATCGAGGACGCCGACTCCCGCGTCCGCGTCGTCAGGACGGCCATCGACGACCTGAAAGGGCTGGCCAGGGTCGCCTGGTCGATGTCGACGGGCCGGGCGGAGGTCGAGGTCGCGCGGTCCGAGCCGACGCCCACGCATCCGGACGCGGTGCTCACCGGGCGCCGGGCGGTGACCATGGCGAAATTCACCTCGATCGCCGCCATAGGTGTCGTCTCGGTCATGCTGTACGCGCTCATCTTTCTCCCCCTGCGCGAACTCTGGTCACCGGCGGCGGCGAATCTCGGCGCGCTCGTCCTGACCGGGGTCTTCAATGTCGAGGCCAGTCGGCGGTGGGCGTCCGGACGGCGCGGCGCGGCTCATCTCCGCGCGGCCGCGCTGTTCGCGACCGGTTTCGTGCTCACCACCGCGGCCGTGCTCGCCCTGCCCGCCGGCACGGGGCGGCCGGTGGAGGTGGGGGCGGTCGTGGCCACGTACGGCCTGCTCACCCTGTTCCGCCTGGCCGCCCTGGACCGCCGGGTCTTCTCCCGTACAAGGAAATAGCTGATGGAAACCTCTGAGCTCCGCCGCCTGATCACCCTTGAGGACACCCACTGGTGGTACCGCGAACGCCGGGCCATCCTCCGCAGGGAGCTGCGCGAGCTGGGCCGGCCGGGGCGGGCGCTGGACATCGGCGCCGCGGGCGGCGGCAACACCAGGGTGCTGGTCGAGGCCGGCTGGGACGCGACGGCGACGGACAATTGCGAGGCGGCGGTGGAGACGGCCAGGCAGCGCGGGCTCAAGGCGGTCCACGCGGACGCGCGGGCACTGCCGTTCGAGCCGGGGAGCGTGGACCTGGTGACCGCGTTCGACGTGCTGGAGCACATCCGCGAGGACCACCTTGCGGCCGCGGAGATCGCCAGGGTGCTGGCGCCCGGCGGGCACGCGCTGATCGCGGTGCCGTGCGACATGGCGCTGTGGTCGGCCCACGACGACGCCGTCGGCCACGTACGCCGCTACGACCGCGACTCGCTCACGGTCGTCGTCGAGAAGGCCGGGCTGACCGTGGACCGCATCTGGAGCTGGAACGTGCTCCTGCGCCCGCTCGTGGTCCGGCACCGCCGCCGCTCCAGGGGCAGCGACCTGCGCAAGACGCCCTTCCTGGTCAACGCCGGCCTGTCCGCGATCGTCCGCGCCGAGCGCTACCTGCCGGTCAGGTCGCTCAAGGGCGTGAGCCTGTTCCTGCGGGCCCGCCGGGGGAGGCCGACTCCCGGATGATTCCCCGCGCGGTGCCCAGAACGTGACATCGACCGGTCGCATGGGCCGGTGGCGTTGGCTTTAGGCTGTGACATGTGGTGATTCATGCCCTACTCGCGGCCTCCCTGGCCTTGACCTCGCTGCCCGCCCAGGCGGCCGCCGTCGACTGTGACCGGGTCAAGTGCCTGGCGCTGACCTTCGACGACGGTCCGGGCGCACAGACGCCCGCCCTGCTCAAGGCGCTGTCCAAGGCGGGCGCCAAGGCCACGTTCTTCCTGGTGGGCAAGCGGGTGGAGGAGCGGCCCGAGGTGGCCAGGCAGATCGTCGCGAAAGGGCACGCGATCGGCAACCACACCTACTCGCACGCGTCGCTGCCGACGAAGCTCGACCACGAGATCGCCGAGGAGCTCGAGGTCACGCAGGACGTGATCGAGCAGGCCACGGGGCGGACGCCGACGATCTACCGCCCGCCCTACGGGCACACCGACGAGCGCGTGCTCGGGCTGGCGGCGCAGAGCGAGCTGGCGGAGATCCTGTGGACGGGCACCACGCTCGACTGGCAGCTCCGCGACACCAAGAAGATCAAGGCCGCCGTGCTCAAGCTGGCCAAGCGTGACGGCGTGATCCTCATGCACGACGTGGTGCCGCAGACCGTGAAGGTCATGCCGGAGGTCGTCAAGGAGCTCAAGAAGCGCGGTTACCACCTCGTCACGGTGCCGACGCTGCTGCGCGGCAAGCGACCGGTGCCAGGGGTCAGCTACTTCTAGCAGTCTCCCGGCAGTACGGATTGGATTCATGGGGAGTGACACCAGGCCCAGGCCGTGGGTCGCGCTCGCCATCTTCCTGATCATCCAGGCGGTGCTCGGATGCTGGTGGGCGGCGTTCTATCCCGGCCTGTTCAGCCGCGATTCCGTCCTCTACCTCAGCCACACCGTGGTCGGGCCGTGGGTGAGCGATCACTCGGTGGTCTACGACGCGCTGGTGTGGCTGAGCTTCACCCGCACGGGCGACCTCGGGGCCGTCACGTTCGCGCAGACGACGGCCATGGCGGGGGCGCTGACGTACCTGGCGCAGTCGCTCAAGCGGCTGGGCGCGCCGCGCCTGCTGACCACTGTGGTGGCCGTGCTGATGCCGCTGGCGCCGCCGGTGGGCGCGTTCACGGTGACGTTGTGGAAGGACGTGCCGTTCACGATCTGCGCGGTGGCGATCGCGGGCACCTGCGCGCGGATCGCCGCCCGGCGTGCCGTCACCGTGCCCGCCCTGGCCGGGCTCGGGGTGCTCTTCACCCTGCTCGGGCTCTTCCGCGCGAACGGCTTCCTCGTGGTGGGCGTGGCCGTCGTGGCGCTGGTCGTGATCGTCCGGACCATGCGGGTGCGGCTGCTGCTCGCCGGCACCTTAGCCGCCGCCCTCCCGCTCCTGCTCACCAACCTGGTGTTCCCGCTGTACGGCATCGCGGCCCCGTCCAGGACGTACGTCTACCACACGGCCTACGGCGACATCGCGGTCGCCTACCGCGAGCGCCCCGACCTGTTCACCCCGCAGGACATCAGCCTCATGACGTCGGTGGCGCCGCTGGAACGGTGGTGGGAAGGCGGCACCTGCTACACGATCAACCCGCTGATCTGGCGGCGCGACTTCAGCTGGTGGCAGGCCGACGCGCACGCCACCGAGCTGCTGGACCTGTGGCGGCGGCTGCTGGTCACCGAGCCCCGGACGATCGTGGACGCCCGGTTGTGCCGAGGGGCGATCGCGTGGCGGCCGGTGCAGGACGAGTCGGCCACCGGGGGGATGACGTACCGGTTCTCGCGGCGGCCCAACGCCGACACCTACGTGGGGCCGGGCAAGGTGGCGGACTTCCCCGGGCGGTGGGTCTACTCGCTGCGTCCGCTGTCCATGGAGCTGAACCGGGTGGCCGAGCCGTGGTTCGCCGGGGCGCTGGCGCCCGGGTACGACTGGGTGCTGTGGCGGGGGGCCTCGTGGTCGTACCTGTCGTACCTGGCCGTGGCGCTGGCGGCGTGGGTGCTGCGGAACCGGTACGTGCTGGGGGTGGCGGCGGTGGTGGCGGGGCAGCAGCTGGCGATCCTGGCCAACATCTCGGCGCAGGACTTCCGGTACATGGCCTCGCCCATCCTCGTGGGGGCCCTGCTGGTGCCGCTGCTGCTGGGGAGCTTGGGGCGGCTGCCGGCCCGCCTCGTGACGCGCCCGGCGACGGGCCTGGGGGCGCGCCGCCCACCGGCTGCTCCTGTGTCTCCTCCGCCGGAACCCGCCGCGGCCGGCGAGGAACCGGCGGACGGGCAATCGGCGGACGGGGCATCGGAGGACGGGGAGTCGGAGGACGACGCGCCCACCGAGCCCATCGAGGTCCAGGCCCCCCGGGACCAGGGGTGACTATCCGACGGTCACCGTCATGAGGTCGCGGCCCACGGTGAGCGGACCCGCGTAGCCGCCCCGGCGTACGTCGTCCGCGAACTCCTTCTCGCCCGCCTCGTCGGCCGGAGCCGGGATGAGGTGGGTGAGCACGAGCCGCCGGACGCCGGCGCGCCCGGCCAGGCCGCCGAGGAAGGACCCCATGGCCAGAGCCCGGTCGGCGAGGTAGAGCCGGGCCTGGTTGGCCACGAGGGCTCACCACGACGACCGTGGCGCGCAGGAGCAGCACGGGCAGGAAGAAGTTCGTGGCCTCGCCCGACAGTACGGTGATGGCGGCGGCCCCGGCGGTCAGCGCGAACCCGCCCGCCGCGGGCCAGACGCCGCGGGCCAGACGCTGCGGGCCAGACGCTGCGGGCCAGACGCTGCGGGCCAGACGCTGCGGGCCTGGCGCAGCCGGTGCACCGCGACCAGCGCGGCCACGCACACCCCGGCCGGCAGGGCCGGCGCCGGCCGGGCCGTGGTCGCGTAGAGCAGCGTGAACCCCAGCACGGGGGCCGCGGTCTCGGCGACGTGCAGCCCGACGCGGCGCCGCGAGACCCGCACCAGGCAGGCGCTCATCGACGCCGCCCGCACCTTCCTGGCCGAGCGGGGCATGGCCGAGGTCAGCATCCAGGAGCTCACCGAGGCGGCCGACGTGGGGTTCGGCTCGTTCTACAACCATTTCGGGGGCAAGGATCCGCCGCGCCATGGACGCCGGGCGCTTCCGGCTCGGCAACCCGTACGTCGCGCTGGCCGGGGCCGGCGGCTCGATACTCGGCTTCCTGCAGCTCTGGCTCGACCACCCCGACCTGGTGGACGAGAGCTCGGCGGACGAGCTGGCCGAGCAACTGCTGCGCATGTACGGCATGAGCCCCGAGGAGGCCCACGCCATCGCCCACCGCCCGCTACCTGACGGCGCCTGACGGTTCCGTAGGCTGGCCCACATGCTGATCCTGGAACGCGCGGTCGCGGATGCCGGCCTCAGCGCCCTGCTCGACGCCGCCTTCGCCGAACTGGTCGCCAAATACGGCCCCGAGGGCCGCTCCACCGTCCACGCCGACGCGAGGTTCCTGGTGGCGGTGATCGACCGGCTCGCCGTCGGCTGCGGCGCCGTCCAGCCGGCCGAGGGCACGACCGGCGAGCTCAAGCGCATGTACGTCGCCCCCGGCCACAGGGGGCGCGGCATCGCCCGGTCCCTCCTGAAGGCGCTGGAGGGCCTCGCGGTCGAGATGGGGTACGACCGGCTGCGCCTGGCCACCGGGGTCCGCCAGCCCGAGGCCATCGCCCTCTACGAGAGCGCCGGCTACGAACGGACCGCCCCCTACGGCAAATACGTCGATGAGCCCCTGACCCTCTGCTACGCCAAGAGCCGCCTGATCTAGGTTCTGGCTACCAGCCGCCCCGGTGGAGCTGCCCGCGCACCGCACCGCCGGGGAACTCGGCGGTGTGCAGGTTGACGTACCAGCCCCTGGGGTTGTTCCGGATCCGGCTCGCGACCGCGGCCGGGGCGGTGCCGGTGCCGGCGACGCCGTTGACCCCCGCCGGGAGGCCGTTCTTGTCGGTGAAGAAGCCCACGGCCACCGGCCCGTTCTTGCCCCGCACCCCGCGGTGGATGTGCGCGTTCGCCGGCCGGGCGATGCCCTCCCAGGCGGTGGCGAAGTGCACCTTGGTGCCCTTCACCCAGACGAGCCAGGCCGCCCGGCCGTCCCGGTCACCCACCTTCGTACCCGGTGCCGGCACTTCCTGCCTGCCGTCGGCCAGCGCGGTGAGCGTGGTGTGGCCCGCCCCGCCGGCCAGCACCGATTCGAGCGACACGGGCCGGATCCGGTGCAGCTGAGCCCGTACGGCACCGCCGGGGAACTGGTCGGTGTGCAGGTTGGCGTACCAGCCTTGCGGGTTGTTGACGATCCTGGCGAGCAGGGCCGTGTCCTTGACCGTGACGGTGCCCTTGACGGCCCGGAGCGTCGCGGGCAGCGCCTCACCGAAGAACGGGACCCTGACGGCGCCGTTCCGGCCGGCCTGGCCCTGGTGGATGTGGAACCCGGTCGGGGCGGCCACCCGGTGCCAGCGGACGGCGTAGTCGACCCGCGTGCCATGGATGCGGAACACGGCGATAGCGCTGCCGTTCCCGTCGCCGGCCTTCGTCCCCGGGGCGGGCACCTCGTTCCTGCCCAGCAGCGTCGCCGCCACGTACACGGGGGTGTTGTGCGTCTCCGTACCCACCTGCGCGAGTGCCGGGCTCAGGGAGCCGGCGATCAGCGCGGTGGCGAGCGCGAGGCCGGGGACGGTGAGGGTGCGCTTCATGGTTGACCCTTTCAGCGGTGGGTGACGCACGGTTGTACGCCCCACGCCACCCGCCGGGTTCAACCCTCGAACGAGGACAATTACCCACAGCCCCGGAAACGCCCCGATCGCGGCCGGCCGCGCGCGGTCAGCGGGCGCCGTAGCGGCGCCCGGCCACGCGCGGATCAGCGGGCGTCACCCTCGGAGGCGCGCCCGCGCCGGCGTCACGCCCGGAGGCGCGCCCGCGCGGCCGTCACTCCCACTCGATGGTGCCCGGGGGCTTGCTGGTCACGTCGAGCACCACGCGGTTGACCTCGCGGACCTCGTTGGTGATCCGGGTCGAGATGCGTGACAGCACGTCGTAGGGCACCCGCGCCCAGTCCGCCGTCATCGCGTCCTCCGAGGTCACCGGTCGCAGCACCACCGGATGCCCGTAAGTGCGCCCGTCGCCCTGCACCCCCACCGACCGGACGTCGGCCAGCAGGACCACCGGGCACTGCCAGATCTGGCGGTCGAGGCCGGCCCGGGAGAGCTCCTCGCGGGCGATCGCGTCGGCCTCGCGCAGGAGGTCGAGGCGGTCGCGGGTGACCTCGCCGATGATGCGGATGCCGAGGCCGGGGCCCGGGAACGGCTGGCGCCAGACCATGGCGGCCGGCAGGCCGAGCTCCTCGCCCGCGCGCCGGACCTCGTCCTTGAACAGCGCCCGCAGCGGCTCCACCAGCTTGAACTGCAGGTCCTCAGGCAGGCCGCCGACGTTGTGGTGGGACTTGATGTTGGCGGTGCCGGTGCCGCCGCCGGACTCGACCACGTCGGGGTAGAGGGTGCCCTGGACCAGGAAGTCGACCGGGCCGTCGGCCATGATGGCGCGCTGCTCGTCCTCGAAGACGCGGATGAACTCGCGGCCGATGATCTTGCGCTTCTCCTCCGGGTCCACGACGCCTTCGAGGGCCTTCAGGAAGCGGTCGGAGGCGTCGACGACGCGTAGCTTGACGCCCGTCACGGCCACGAAGTCGCGCTCGACCTGCTCGGCCTCGCCCTTGCGCAGCAGGCCGTGGTCGACGAAGACGCAGGTGAGCCGCTCGCCGATGGCACGCTGGACGATCGCGGCGGCCACGGCGGAGTCGACCCCGCCCGACAGCGCGCAGATCGCGCGGCCGTCGCCGACCTGGCGGCGCACGGCCTCCACGGAGTCCTCGACGATGTTGAGCATCGTCCACGAGGGACGGCAGCCCGCCGCCTCCAGGAAGTGCCTGAGCACCGTCTGGCCGTGCTCGCTGTGCAGCACCTCCGGGTGGAACTGCACGCCGTAGAGGCCGCGCTCGACGTGCTCGAAGGCCGCGACCGGCGTCTCGCGGGTCGAGGCGGTCACCGTGAAGCCCTCGGGAGCCGCGGCCACGCTGTCGCCGTGGGACATCCACACCGTCTGGCTCGTGGGCAGGCCGGCGAAGATGACGCCCTCGTCGAGCACCTCCAGCGAGGTGCCGCCGTATTCGGCGACGCCCGTGCGGGCCACCTCCCCGCCCAGCGACTGGGCCATGGCCTGGAACCCGTAACAGATGCCGAACGTCGGCACGCCCGTGGCGAACAGCCCGTGCGGCACCGGCGGGGCGCCCTCGGCATAGACCGAGGAGGGGCCACCGGACAGGATGATCGCCTTCGGGTTCTTGGCCATCATCTCCTCGACCGACATGGTCGAGGGCACGATCTCGGAGTAGACGTGGCACTCGCGCACCCGCCTGGCGATGAGCTGCGCGTATTGAGCGCCGAAGTCGACCACCAGAACTGTGTCGAATTCAGACACCGTGAGAACCCCCCAAAGGCGAAATGCGGTAACCACAGTGTATCGGCCTTGCGTCTTACACCTGGCCTGGCACGGTCCGACGTGCTAACACAGAACGATGGATCTTGTCTGGCCGGCGGCGGCGTGGGCCCTGTGGGCCGCCACGCTGGCCGCCGCCTTCAAGGCGTCCAGCCGGCACGAGGCCCGGCGGCAGGCTCACGAGGAGCCGGTGCCCGCCCCCGTGGCCGAGCTCTTACGCGGCATGCGGGCACAGGAGGTGTTCCACGCGGCGCTGGTCGAGCTGGCCGGGCGCGGCTGGGTGACGATCGAGGGCGACCGCCTGTCGGGCAACCCGCCCCCGGACGAGCCGCTGCGGCCGTACGAGCGGTGGGTCCTGGACCGGGTACGCGCCCGCCTCGCGGGAGCGCCCGCGGCACCCGTGACCGCGCTCATGCCCGAGGCCTCCGACCTCGACGGCGGGTTCCTGCCCCTCGTCCGCCGGTGCGCCATCGAGCTGGGGCTGGCGCGGCGGCGCTGGCCGAGCATGGTCGTGCCGGTGCTGCTGGCGGCCGCGCTCGTCGTCCCCTGGTACGCCACCGTCGCGGCGGCCGGCCTGTCGTGGCCCGGGATGATCGCGACGATGGTGTGCCTGGTGGCCGGAATCGGGCTGCTCATGGGCGGGCGGGGGTTCGTGCCGACGGCGGGCGGCCGGGAGGTCGCCGAGTCCGGCCCGGCCAGCCCCGGGCAGGAGTGGATCTTCACGGGGAGCGGCTGGCGGGACGGCGAGATCCAGCCGGCCGAGGCGCTGCCGCACGGCTCGGGGCGGCAGGAGGTCACCGGGCACGTCGTCAAGCGGTGGGTGGAGTCGGACCGCTGCTTCATCGCCCTGCACGACGGCAATTCGCGCAAGGCCACGGCGTTTCAGGTGGAGGAGGGGCTCTACCACGACGTGCTGCCGGGCGACGCCGTCAAGCTGCTGGTCCGGCCGCGCAACGGCACGGTGGTGCGGGTGCTGGCCCACGACCGCCACTGGTGACGGGCGATTCGGGCGCCGGCCCACGGCCGCCACTGGTTACGGGCGATTCGGGCGCCGGCCCACGACCGCCGCTGGTGACGGTCACCGGATCGCCGCTGATGACCGTCGGCGGAGCGCCGCCGGTGGCCGTCAGCGGATCCCTGGCAGGTGGCCGGTCAGCAGGGTCTCGGTCTGGAGGCGGAGCCGGGCGGCGTACTTCGGGTCGGTCAGCAGCAGGAACCGCTCCTCGTGGATCGCCGTCACGACCAGGTCGGCCACCTCGGACGGTTCGATGCCGCCCTCGGCCGCCCGGCTGACCGACTCCCGCGAGTCCACCTCGTCCGGCGTGGGGTCGGTGACCATGCTGGGCGGCCGGGTGCGGTCGGAGTCGCCGATGCGGGTCCTGACCGCGCCGGGGCACAGCGCGCTCACCCGCAGCTTGGACCCCGTGGCGGCCAGGTCCTGGGCGAGCGCCAGGGAGGCGGCCAGCGCGGCGTACTTCGTCACCGCGTACCCGCCCGCCCCCGGCGTCGCGAACAGCCCGGCCACCGACACCGTGTTGACGATGTGCCCCTCGGTGTCCTGCTCGATCATGCGCGGCACGAACTCGTGGATGCCGTGCAGCACGCCCCACACGTTCACGCCGAGCAGCCAGGCGAAGTCCTCCGCGGCGCGCGTCCACATGTGGCCGCCCTGGAAGACGCCGGCGTTGTTGCACAGCACGTGCACGGTACCTAACTCCCCGAAACACCGGTTGGCCAGGTGCCGCACGGCCGAGGCGTCGGACACGTCGGTGATCTGGGTGAGCACCTTGGCGTCCCCGGCCAGCGCGGCCGTCCGCGCGAGCCCGCCGTGGTCCACGTCGGCGAGCATCAGGGCCATCCCCTCGGCCGCGAACCGGAGGGCCAGCGCCCGCCCGATGCCGCTCGCCGCGCCCGTCACCACCGCGACCTTGCCGGAGAGCTCGCGCACGAACAAACCTCCCTAGCGACCGACGCCAAAGGGCGTTCCCGATCAGCCCGAGACGCTACAGGATGGCGTCGATCAGGCCCAGGGGCGGCGAGCCGAGATCGAGCAGCGCCTTGTGGAAGCGCTGCAGGGTGAATCCGGCGCCCCATTCCTTGCGGGCCCGCTCGCGCAGGTCCAGGATGAGCAGCTTGCCCCAGGTGTACCGCCCGTACGTCGGGTCGAACGACGCCCGCCGTGCCTCCGACAGCGCCGCCGGGCCCGTCAGGTGCGTGTCGGACTCGAAGCGCCGGGCACCGTCCTCGACCGTCATCTGGCCGGTGTGCACGCCGATCGCGCAGGCCAGCCGGGTGACGCGGATCAGCGCCTCCACCCACACGCCGATCTCGAAGCGCGGGTCGCCGGCCTCGAAGCCCTCCTCGACGCACAGCTCCTCGGCGTAGTGGGCCCAGCCCTCGACGAACGCCATCGACTGCAGCTGCCTGCGCACGTCGGACGGCGCCCGCCGCAGCGCCCTGGCGTGCGAGAAGTGCCCGGGCGCGACCTCGTGCACGTTGATCGCCGGCAGCGTCGTACGGCTGAAGACCTCCAGCCATTCCTCCTGGTCCTGCTCGGGCCAGGTGGGCTCGGGCGGCGTGATGTAGTACCACGAGGGGCCGTCGGGCTCGCCCGGCGAGTTCCACGCCATCATGGCCATCGCCCAGCGGCGCGACTCCGGCGCCGGCCCGACCAGGCACTCGCCGTCGTGGTAGGGCACGAGGTCCTTCTCGCGGGTGAACGCGATGGCCTTCTCCGTGCCGATCCGCGCGGCCTCGATGACGCCGTCGGCGTCGGGGTGGTCCTTGACCAGCTCCCGTACGACGTCGAGCGACGCCCTGCCGGTCTCCCCCAGCTTGGCGCAGGAGTCGGCGAGCAGCGCCATCAGCCGGTCGCGCTCGGCGTCGGCCCGCTCCGCCAGCCTGCCGAGGTCGACCGGCAGCCCTTCGGCGGTGCCCATGAGCCTGGCCAGCGCCTCGCCGCCGAGCGCCGCGTCGGGGTCGCCCTCGGCCGCGGCCCGCTCGACGTGGGCGACGAGCCTGCCGTGCGCCTGGAGCGCGGCCTCGTCCGTGACGCCCGCCGCCAGGCCCCTGGTGGCGCCGAGCAGGGACGTCGCGACGGGTGCCGGCACCTGGTCGAGCGAGGCGATCGCGTGGTCCACGGCCTCGGGCCAGAGCGCGAGGTGGGCCGCCTTGGCCGCGGCGCGCTCCTCCTCGGGGCCGTAGTCGCGGTCGTAGCAGGCCAGGTCGAGGTTGGAAAGGTGGATCAACGGGTTCTTGCGGTGCAGCTCCAGCTCGCCGAGCTGGGTACGCAGACTCTCCTCGAACACCTGTAGGTGCCTGGCGTCGTGCGCGTCCTCCGGCGCGGGGCCCTGGCCGAGACGGGCCAGCCCGGTCCGTACGCCGTCGGGCGACAGGTCCTGGATCCGGCCGTCGTACTCGTGCCTGCCGCCGCCCTCGCGCGCCTCGGCCACGAACAGGTCGGTGATGGCTCGCAGCCTGGCGTCAAGTTCACTCATGCCGCCGACGCTAGCGCACCGCCCTTATGGGCTTAAGTACCAATAAATTCGGCGCATTGGGGTCTTCCCCGGTGCAGGATGAGCCGCATGGCCTTGCAGATCACCACGCTCGCCGAGCGTCCCGAGTTCGCGTCGTCGTTGTGGGACATGGACCACACGTGGCGGGAGTTCATGATGCACGACCCGCTCGCCGACCTGTACTACGCGTGGATCACGACGTCCTACCAGGAGTACGTGCTCGTGGCCGACGACGACGCCGAGCCCGGCCGGCTGGTGGCGCGGGGCTGCATGATCCCCTATCCGTCGGACGGGACCGCCGGGCTGCCCGACGACGGCTGGGACGGCGTGATCAGGGCCGGCTGGCTGGCCCGCGAGCGCGGCCGGCCGGCCGACGCCGTCTCCGCCCTGGAGATCACCATCCGGCGCGACCAGCTGGGCAAGGGCCTGTCTGCCCTGATGGTGGCGGCGATGCGCGACTGTGCCGCCCGCCACGGGCACCGCGAGCTCGTCGCACCGGTACGCCCCAGCGCCAAGCACCTCGAACCGCACACCCCCATGTCCGAGTACGCCTTCAGGACCCGTCCCGACGGCCTGCCCCACGACCCCTGGTTGCGCGTGCACGTGCGGGCGGGCGCGAAGATCGTCAAGGTGGCGCCGCGGTCCATGGTGGTGCCGGGCACGCTCGACGAGTGGCGCACCTGGACGGGCCTGCCGTTCGACCGCACGGGACCGGTCGAGGTGCCGGGGGCGCTGAGCCCGGTGCACTGCGACGTGGAGCACGACCACGCCGTCTACGTGGAGCCCAACGTCTGGGTCACCCACCCGCTGACCTGACCAGGCGCCGCAGCTTCTCCTCGTGCTGCGCGACATCCAGCCCTCGCTCGGCCGCCCACGCGTCGTCGTGGCAGGTCGCCAGGTGCCGCTCGGCCGCGTCGCCGATCAGCGACACCACGGTGCCGCTCTCCCCTCTGGCCCGCATGCGGTCGATCAGCTCCAGCGCCGCCCAGAGCGCGGTGCCCGACGAGCCGCCCACCGGCAGCCCCGTGACCTCCCTGATGTGCCTGGCCGCCGCCACGCCGGCCGCGTCGGGGACGGGGATGACCAGGTCGACGAGGTCAGGCCGGAACCCCGGCTCCATGCGCGGGCGCCCGATGCCCTCGATCCGCGAGGGCATGCCGGTGGCGTAGTCGGGCACGTCGAGGGTCCAGCCCGGGAAATAAGCCGAATTTTCGGGATCCGCGACCGCGACCCGGCAGCTCCGGCCGTGGGCCCGGATCCAGCCGCCCAGCGTGGCCGACGTCGCGCCGGTGCTCGCGCCCGTCACCACCCAGTCGGGCCGCACCTGCCCGAACAGCTCCGCCGCCAGGTCGTGCTCGGCCGCCCGCCCGAACTGGTCGAGGAAGTGACCCTCGATCTCCCGCGCCGCGTCGTAGATGGCCGGCGGCGGCGTCACGAACCGGCACTCGCCGCCCAGCTCCTCCACCGGCCGGGCCCGCGCCCGGCTGTGCTCGCCCGGCATGACCACGATGTACGGCAACCCCAGCCGCCGCGCGAACCACGCCTGCGCCACGGCCGCGTTGCCGCCCGTCGCCTCCACCACGGTCGTGCCCGGGCCGACCAGCCCGTCGAGGACGGCCCGGCGGAACAGCGCCCTGGCGTGCCGGTGGCGCAGGCTGCCGGTCGGGTGCACGGACTCGTCCTTCAGCAGCAGCCTGATCCCCGGTGCCCGCACGGGGAAGTCGACCAGCGGAGTGGGCTCCCCCGCCGCCAGCACGTCCAGGGCTCGCGCGTTCCAGCTCACGATCCCACCTTGTCAGGCGGGAACCGGGAAAACCGTCCCCGTTCGCCAGGAGCCGATCACGAGCCGATCAGCAGCCGGTCAGGAGAGCTCCGCGCGCTCGCCCGGCCCCGGCTGCCGGTCAGCCGAGTTCGGTGCGCTCCCCCGGCGTCAGCAGCCGCACTCCGCCGATCTCCAGGACCGCCGTGGGTCCTCCGGCGTAACGGATCTCCATGTCAGCTCACGACGTCCCGCGACGAGCGGTTATTCCATGGAGCAACGCGCCGGGAGCCCCGGACGGCACGGCGGGGCGGCGCGGCGCGACGGGCGCGACCCGCGCGTACGGCGACCCGGTCGCCGGGCGCGGATCCGGTTCACCGGCGTTCGGCCAGAACGACATGGCCCGCTCGGCCTGGGCGGTGATGGTCAGCGAGGGGTTGACGCCCAGGTTCGCGGACACGGCCGAGCCGTCCACGACGTGCAGGCCGTCGTGGCCGTACACGCGGTGGTAGGCGTCGATCACCCCGGTCTCCGGCGAGTCCCCGATGGCGCAGCCGCCGAGGAAGTGGGCCGTCGTCGGGATGTCGAACAGGTCCAGCCACGTTCCCCCGGCCACCCCGCCGATCTCCTCCGCCGCGTGCCGCACGGCCTCGTGACCGGCGGGGATCCAGGTGGGGTTGGGCTCGCCGTGGCCGCGCGCGGAGCGCAGGCCCCACCGGGTGCGGCGGACGGTGATCGAGTTGTCCTTGGCCTGCATGACCAGCGCGATCAGGGTCCGCTCCGACCAGTGGCGCAGGTTCAGCAGCCGCAGGGCCCGCAGCGGCTGCCGGGCCACCTCGCGGGCGAACGCGCGCAGGCGCGGCCGGCCGCCGTCCACGAGCAGGGTGCGGAGCAGGCCCATGGCGTTGGAGCCGTCGCCGTAGCGGACGGGTTCGATGTGGGTCTCGGGGTCGGGGTGGATGGAGGAGGTGATGGCCACGCCGCCGTTGAGCTTCTCGCCGGCGACGGCGGTGCGCTCGAAGCCGAGCAGCGCCTCGGAGTTGGTCCTGGTCAGCGCGCCGAGCCTGGCCGACAGGCGGGGCAGCGTCCCGTCGGCGCGCAGCTTGTGCAGCAGCCGCTGGGTGCCGTACGTGCCGGCCGCGAAGACCACCTGACCTGCCAGGAACGTACGGCGCGAGCGCACCGACCCGGTCCGGCGCGCGAGCACCTCGTAGCCCCCGGACGGCAGGGGCCGCACGGAGGTGACCGTGCACTCGGGATAGATTCGCGCGCCGGCCCGCTCCGCGAGGTACAGGTAGTTCTCGGTCAGCATGTTCTTGGCGCCGTGGCGGCAGCCCGTCATGCACTCGCCGCATTCGAGGCACCCGCGGCGCGCCGGTCCGGCACCGCCGAAGTACGGATCGACGCCGTCCTCGCCGAAGTAGACGCCCACGGGCGCGAGGCGGAAGGTGTCCGGCACCCCCATCTTCGCCGCGACCCTGCTCATGATCTCGTCGGCGCGGGTGAAGGTGGGGTTCACGACCGCGCCCAGCATGCGCCTGGCCTGGTCGTAGTGGGGGGCCAGCTCCGCCTTCCAGTCGGTGATGGCGGCCCACTGGGGGTCGTCGAAGAACGGGGCGAGCGGCTCGTACAACGTGTTGGCGTACACGAGGGAGCCGCCGCCGACCCCGGCGCCCGCCAGCACCATGACGCCGGTGCCGCGCTCGCCGCGCAGCACGTGGATGCGCTGGATGCCCTTCAGCCCCAGCCACGGCGCCCACAGGAAGTCGCGCACGTGCCAGGAGGTGGCCGGCAGCGTGGCGGCGTCGAAGCGGCGGCCCGCCTCCAGCACGCCGACCTTGTAGCCCTTCTCGCTCAGCCTGAGCGCCGCGACGCTGCCGCCGAAGCCCGACCCGATGACGATCACGTCGAAGCTCATTTGAGCCGGAGCCTCCGCATCGCCTTGAGCGTGCCCGCCAGGGTGCCGGCCCACTTCTCGTACGGCATCCCGAACGGCGGCTCGAACCCCAGCCACCCCGCCTGCGAGGCCACGGCCTTGGCCTCGGTGTAGCGCAGCAGCCCCTCGACGCCGTGCCTGCGGCCCAGCCCGGACGCCTTCATGCCGCCCATGGGGGCGTCGTAGGAGGCGTACGCGGAGGCGTACCCCTCGTTGATGTTGACCGTGCCGGCCCGGACCCGGGCGGCCAGGCGGCGGGCGCGCGGCAGGCTCGCGGACCAGATGGAGGCGTTGAGGCCGTAGATGGTGTCGTTGGCCAGCTCGGCCGCCTCGTCGTCGGTGGCGAACGGGTAGAGCGCCACCACGGGGCCGAACGTCTCGTTCCGGCACAGCTCCATGTCCTCGCCGACGCCCGTGAGCACGGTCGGCTCGTAGAACAGCGGTCCGAGGTCGGGCCTGGCCCGGCCGCCGGTCAGCAGCGTCGCGCCCTTGGCCACGGCGTCGTCCACGTGCGCGCTGACCGCGTCGAGCTGGCGGCGCGAGGTGAGCGAGCCCATCTGCACCGACCAGTCGTGCCCGGCGCCGAGCTTGAGCGCCCTGACCTGCGCGACGAAGCGCTCGGCGAAGGCGTCGAACACGGACGCTTGCACGTACAGGCGCTCGATCGACAGGCAGAGCTGGCCGGCGTTGGTGAAGCAGGCGCGGACGGCCCCCTGGACGGCCACGTCCAGGTCCGCGTCGTCGAGCACCACCATCGGGTTCTTGCCGCCGAGCTCCAGCGAGCAGCCGATGAGCCGCTTGGCCGCCTCCTCGGCGATCTTCCGGCCGCCCCGGGTGGACCCCGTGAAACCCACGTAGTCGGCGTGGTCGAGCAGCGCGTCGCCGATCTCGGCCGGCTCGCCCAGCACGACCTGCCAGATCTCGCGCGGCATGCCCAGCTCCGCGAGCAGGTCGATGGTCCAGAGCGTGGACAGGGCGGTCTGGGTGTCCGGCTTGTGGACGATCGCGTTGCCGGCCAGCAGCGCGGGCACCGCGTCGGTGACGCCCAGCGCGAGCGGGTAGTTCCACGGGGTGATCAGCGCGACCACGCCCTTGGGCCGGCGCAGCTCCGTCACGCGGGTGGCGCCGGGGAAGACGCCCTTGCGGGCGCGCGGGGCGAGCAGGCGGGGGGCGCGGCGGGCGTAGTAGAGGCTGCAGCCCGCGACGTCGAGCACCTCCTCGAAGGCGTGCTTGCGGGCCTTGCCGGTCTCGTTCTGGACGATGTCGAGGATCTCGTCCCTGCGGTCGAGGATCGCGTCGTGCAGCAGCAGGAAAGGTTCCGCCCGCGCGGCCGCGGATTTCCCGGCCCATTCGAGCTGGGCGGCCCTGGCCTTCTCGTACGCCGTACGCACGTCTTCGGCGTCTGATATGGGCAGCTCAGCGAGGGTTTCCCCGGTAAACGGGGCAATGATGGGCCGTGTCCTGCCACTGGACGTCACCTGCATGCCAGAAGGATATTCCGTGGTACTACCCGCGGGTAGTTTTTGCGGATCCGTTGCATAGCGACAGAATCCCTTCATGGCAACCTTCGCTCCGCTCCGACCCGGAGATCCACAACGGCTGGGGGGCCTGGATCTCCTCGGCCGGCTCGGTGAGGGCGGTCAGGGCGTCGTCTACCTCGCCAAAGACCCCTCGGGCAGCAACGTGGCCGTCAAGTGGCTGCGGCCGGACCTGTCGGGCGACCAGGTGAGCGTGGAGCGATTCCTGCGCGAGGTCCAGGTGGCCCAGCAGGTGGCGCCGTTCTGCACCGCCGCGGTCCTGGGCACGGGCGTCGAGCAGGACCGGCCGTTCATCGTCAGCGAGTTCATCGAGGGGCCCTCGTTACAGCGGGTCGTGCAGGAGGAGGGGCCGCGCACGGGCTCGGTCCTGCACCGGCTGGCCATCGGCACGGCCACCGCGCTGGCCGCCATCCACCAGGCCGGGATCGTGCACCGCGACTTCAAGCCGGCCAACGTGATCATCGGGGCCGACGGCCCGCGGGTGATCGACTTCGGCATCGCGCGGGCCCTGAACGCCACCTCCACGATCAGCAGCATGGTCGTGGGCACTCCGTCGTACATGCCGCCCGAGCAGATCATGGGGCACACCGTCGGCCCGGCCGCCGACATGTTCTCCTGGGCCAGTGCGATGATCTTCGCCGCCTCCGGGCGGGCGCCGTTCGGCAGCGACACGATGCCCGCGGTGATCAACCGGGTGCTCAACCAGCAGCCCGACCTGGGCGCGCTGGAGGAGGGCCCGCTGCGCGACGTGGTGGTGGCCTGCCTGGCCAAGGACCCGGCCCAGCGGCCCACCGCCGAGCAGGTGATCATGCGGCTGCTGCAGCAGCCGGCACCGAACTCCGGCATGCTCGCGCAGGCCGCGGCGGAAGCGGCCCCCGCGCCGCCCTACCCGCCCCCTCCCAACCAGTACGGTCCCGCGTCCAATCCGCAGAGCCCGCCGTTCGGTCCCCCGTCCGGGCCGATGTCCGGCCCCGTTCCCTACGGGGGCCCCGTCCCGCAGGCGGCGCACCATCCCCAGGGGCAACCGCATCCCCGGGTCCCGTGGCAGCAGCAGCCCACCCTCCCGCCCTACGGGCAGCAGGGCCCCTACCCCAACCCGCCACGCAGGAGCGGCAAGGGCCCGCTGATCGCCGGCATCGCGATCGCGGTCGCGCTGCTGGTGCTCGCCGGCGTGATCGTGGTCATCCAGATCGACAAGGCGTCGGTGGCGGGGCCGATCGGCACCGGGACGCCCGGACGATCGAGGACCACGGGCGGGTCCAGCCCCTCCGACACGTCCAACCCGTCCGCCACCGACCCGTCCGCCACGGCGAGCCCGTCGGTCACGCAGGCGGCGGTGCCGCGCACCGGCACCAAACGGGCGCTGCCCGGCGAGACGGTCTCCCTCTACGAGAACCCGGCCGACAACATCGTCCTGACCTCCTACGAGGTCTTCGACAAGAAGAAGGACGACTGGATCGACTACGCGCGAAACTCGTTGCGCGGCACGTTCACGAAATACCAGCAGAACTGGGAGTCGATGGTCTCCCCCGACGGCCGCTACCTGGCCGGCCGGGGCAGGAGCTACAGCTCCGACGACTTCGACTTCATCGTCATCACCGACCGGCAGACGGGCGAGCGCTCCACGGTCAAGACGGTCAAGGAGCCGCTGATCAGCAGCATCCGGGCCTGGTCGAAGGACGGCTCCAAGATCCTGCTCAACACCGAGAAGAAGAGCGGCGACAAGTGGCTCTATCTCGGCTTCGTCATCGTGGACGTGGCCACGGGCAAGGCCACCGTGGTCAACGTCAACGACACCTCCATCCGCGCCACCGCCTTCGGCTTCGACGGCGACGACGAGGGCGTGGTCAACGTCTACGGCGACGAGAAGAACCAGGGCCTGCGCTTCTTCAACCTCCAGGGCAAGGCCACCCGCTCGCTGCCGGGCATCGGCACGATGTCCGCCGGCACCCAGGACATCTTCTCGCCCTCGGGCAAGCTGTTCGTCACCAACTGCCCCAACGGCGGTGACGGCGACCACTGCGTCTGGGACTCCACCTCGGGCGAGCGGGTGCGCAAGTTCTACTCCGAGTGCGACAAGGTGCTCGGCTTCTACGACGAGAGCCACCTCTACTGCTGGGAACAGGACAACAACGACAAGGACGAGATCCAGGTGATCGACTTCCAGGGCAACCTGCTGCGCAAGATGCTGGACGTGCCCGACGACGTCGACTTCAGCCCCGCCTTCACCTTCAGGCCGGCCGCCGGCTCCTGAACCATCCCGGCCGCCCAGCCGTGATGGAGGGCATGAACACGCTGATCCGTACGGCCGTGACCGCCGCGGCCCTCGCGGCGGTCACGACCGCCTGCACCGCTTCGACGGGAGGGACCCCGAACCCGCCGCCCCCGAAGGTGAGCCTCGGCGCCGTCCGCCTGGTGGCCTACAGCAGCTGCGACGACCTGCTGGCCGGCCTGCGCGAGAAGGCCAGCGCGAACGTCACCCCGTACGGCTTCGGCAACGTCATGCCCTTCGCCGCCATGGAGGACACCGCGGCGAACGTTCCCCAGGGCAAGGGCAGGGCCGCCACGCCCGAGCACTCCACGACGAACGTGCACGAGGCCGGCGTGGACGAGCCCGACCTGGTCAAGACGGACGGCAACCGGATCATCACGATCGCGGACGGCACGCTGCGGATCATCGACACGGCGACCAGGAAGGTCACCTCGTCGCTCAAGCTGACCGAGGGTGACAACGCCGGTCCGGGCGTACCCGCCGACCTGCTGGTCTCGGGTGACCGGGCGCTGGTGCTCATGCGCGGCGGCGACATCATGTACAAGTCGTTCGCCCCGCAGGCCGACACCCGCTACGTGGTGGTCGATCTGGCGGGCGAGCCGAAGGTCCTGAGCACGATCAGGCCGCAGGGCTCGTACGTGGACGCCCGGATGATCGGCTCCACGGTCCGCCTGGTCACCCGCAGCCAGCCGGACATCGCCTTCCCCGAGCCCCAGGGCGAGACCACCGAGGCCCAGCGGCTCAAGGACAACCAGGCCACGGTACGCCGGGCACCGGCGGAGGCCTGGCTGCCCAAGATCGAGATCACCGACGCGTCGGGCGCCGTCAGGAGGGACACGGTCAGGTGCGAGCGGGTCAGCCACCCCGCCGACTACACCGGCACCTCGATGCTGACCGTGCACACCATCGACCTGGCGCAGGGCGTCACCGCGGCCGGCACCGACCCGATCAGCCTGGCCGCCGACGGCGACGTGGTCTACGGCACCGGCCAGAGCCTGTACGTGGCCAGCAACCCGCGCTGGTGGATGCCGGTGGTGCGCCCGCTCCCGGTCGACGAGCCCCCGGCCACCACCACGTCCGACGGCGTGGCCCCGGCCGAGGAGCCCACCCCCGGCGAGCCGAGCGTGTCCGCACCCCAGGGGTCGAGCACGGGGTCGAGCACGGGGTCGAGCACGGGGTCGAGCACGGTGCCCAGCCCGGTGCCCAGCCCGGTGCCCACGCCGACGATCCCGCCGGAGGAGACGGAGGTGCACCGGTTCGACATCACCTCGCCCGGCGCGCCCGCGTACGTGGCCTCGGGCAAGGTCCCGGGACGCCTGCTCAACCAGTACTCCCTGTCCGAGCACGAGGGTCACCTGCGCCTGGCCACCACCCTCAGCTCCGCCGACGGCAGGACCAGCTCCAGCGCCGTCTACGTCCTCAAGGCCGACACCATGGCCAAGGTGGGTGAGGTCGGCGGCCTGGGTGAGGGCGAGCGCATCTACTCGGTCCGGTTCATCGGCGCGGTGGGCTACTGCGTCACGTTCCGGCAGGTGGACCCGCTCTACACGCTCGACCTCCGCGACCCGGCGGCGCCGAAGGTGACGGGCGAGCTGAAGATCACCGGCTATTCGGCGTACCTGCACCCCGGCTCCGAGGGCCGCCTGATCGGCATCGGCCAGGAGGCCAGCGAGCAGGGCAGGACGCTGGGCACGCAGGTCTCGCTGTTCGACGTCAGCGACCCTGCCGCCCCGCGCCGGCTGTCGCAGTACTTCCAGAAGGACTCGGGCTCCGGGGCCGAGTGGGACCCGCACGCGTTCCTGTACTGGCCGAAGATCGGCCTGTCGGTGATCCCGCTGAACAAGCAGAACGAGTCGGGCGCCCTCGTGCTCAGGATCGACGACTCCGGGGTGAAGGAGCTCGGCATGATCAAGCATCCGGCGCAGCGTCAGGACGGCCGGTACGCGTACGATCCGGGCATCCAGCGTTCGATGATCATCGGCGACTCGGTGTGGACGGTCTCGTACGAGGGTGTCCAGGTCAACGACACGGCGACGCTCGCCTCACAAGCGTGGATTCCACTCCGTTAAGCAACCAAAGAGTGCCGGTTCGTAGCGAACCGGCACTCTTTTTATGGACTTATCCCGACAAATGGTGAAAGCTTTACTAACACTGTCATGTCGGATCGGGTGGATCCTGTCATAGCGGGGTGCTCCCGGTCCACGACCGAGAAAGGGCCCACGCTGCCATGCGATCACGCACCCCCCTGCTCGCATTGCTCGTCAGCGCGCTGGCGTTACTCGCGGCGCCGCTACCCGTCTCAGCAGCCGCCCCTGAGGGCACCTACATCGTCCAGCTCAACCCGTCGATGCGCGCGCCGCGCGGAGCCGCCGAGGACCAGGTGGCCCAGCACGGCGGGCAGCTCGTCGGCGTGTACGAGCACGCCTTCAAGGGCTACACCGCCCGGCTGAGCGCGACCGCCGCCGAGCAGCTCAAGCGGAACCCCAACGTGCTCAGCGTGGAGCCCGACGCCGAGGTCACCGCGTTCGTCCAGACCGTCCCCACGGGCGTACGCCGGATCTTCGGCCCCAGCAACCCCAACCTGGACATCGACGGCACCGACGACGTACGCATCGACGTGGACGTCGCCGTGGTCGACAGCGGCGTGGACAACACCCACCCCGACCTGAACGTGGTCGCCCGCGCCAACTGCCAGACCGGCGCCTGCGTCAACAACGCGGGCACGGACGACAACGGCCACGGCACGCACGTCGCGGGCACCGTCGGCGCCATCGACAACACCATCGGCCCGGTGGGCGTCGCACCCGGCGCCCGCATCCACGGCGTGAAGGTCCTCAACGCGGCCGGTTCCGGCACCCTGTCCGGCATCGCCGCGGGCATCAACTGGGTGGTGGCGCGCGCGTCCACCATCGAGGTCATCAACCTGAGCCTGGGCTGCAACGGCTGCACCAGCAGCGCGATCAGCACGGCGATCACCAACGCGGTCAACGCCGGCATCGTGGTCGTGGTGGCCGCGGGCAACAGCCACACGAACACCTCCTCGTTCTTCCCGGCCAACCACCCTGACGTGGTCACCGTCTCCGCGCTGACCGACAACGACGGTTTGGCCGGCGGAGCCGGGGGCAGCACGCTGTCGTGCCGCAGCGAAACCGATCAGGACGACACCTCGGCGTTCTACTCCAACTACGGCTCCACCGTGGAGATCACCGCGCCGGGCACCTGCATCTACTCGACCTGGCGGGGCGGCGGCTACAGCACGATCAGCGGCACGTCGATGGCCAGCCCGCACGTGGCCGGCGCGGCCGGGCTGCTCACCTCGGGCGCCAACAAGCCGACGACGCGGGCGGGCGCGCTGGCGGTGCGCAGCACGCTGATCTCCACCGGCAACTCCAACTGGACCGACGACTCGGGCGACGGCGTCAAGGAGCCGCTGCTCGACGTGCACGACGCCACGCGCTACCCGCCGTCGTGACCTTCGTGAGGTAGAGAACCATCCTGGAACGGGCGGTCCGCGGACCCCGCAGCGCCGCGGGCCGCCCCTCCTAATCGGCCAGCTCGCGCGCGACGTCGAGATGGCCGGCGTGCCGCATGTACTCCTCCAGCACGTGGAACATGATCCAGCCCAGCGTCGGCGGCTCGTGCGGCGGCTGGAACCTGCCGATCCGCGAGGCCACCTCGGACAGGCTCGCCCGCGCCACCACCTGCCTGGACCGCTCGCACTGCGCCAGGTAGAGCTTCCTGATCTCCTCGTAGGACTCGCTCGCGACCAGCCCGCCCTCGGCGTCGCGATCGCCCTGGGGATCCTCGATCGGCTCGCCCGCGAAGTCCCACACGAACCAGCGCCGCTCCATGTACGCCAGATGCTTGAGCATCGCCAGCGGCGTCCACCCGGAGGGCACCCGGCTCACCCCGGGCTCGGGGAACCCGTCGAGCACCCGCAGCACCTCGGCCCGGTAGTGGTCGAGGTATCCCGACAACAACTCCCGGGGGTCGGACAACTGGCGGGACGGCTCGCTCATGAATGCTCCGGCGCGACGACGGGGACGATCTCCGGCGCGCCGAGCCTGATCGCGTCCGCCTCCTGGTCGGAGTCCTGCTCCTGCGAGCGGCGTTCGGACTCCACGCGCTTCGAGTAGTATTCCACCTCCCTCTTCACCTGCTCGCCGTCCGTCCCAGTCGAGCGGCTTGGCCATCAGCTCGGCCGCCTCCTGCGCCACCGCCATCCCGCGGTGGAAGGTCTCGATGGAGATGCGCGTGCGCCGGGTGAGCACGTCGTTGAGATGCCGGGCGCCCTCATGGGTGGCGGCGTAGACGATCTCGGCCCGCAGATAGTCGTCGGCCCCCGTCAGCGGCCGGCCCAGCGACGGGTCGCGCTCGATCAGCTCCAGCACCTCGTCGATCAGCGAGCCGTAGCGCTGGAGCAGGTGCTCGATCCTGGCCACGTGCAGGCCGGAGGTCTGGGCGATGCGCCCCCGGGAGTTCCACAGCGCCTGGTAGCCCTCGGCGCCCACGAGCGGGATGCGGTCGGTGCACGAGCGCGGCACCCGCTGGTCGAGCCCGTGCGCCACGGCGTTCACCGCGTCCTGCGCCATGACCCGGTAGGTGGTGTACTTTCCCCCGGCGATCATCACCAGCCCGGGCACGGGATGCGCCACCACGTGCTCCCTGGACAGCTTGGAGGTCTCGTCGGACTCGCCCGACAGCAGCGGCCGCAGCCCGGCGTAGACGCCCTCGACGTCGTCGCGGGTCAGCGGCACGGACAGGACCGCGTTGACGTGGTCGAGCAGGTAGTCGATGTCCGTGCGGGAGGCGGCCGGGTGGCTCTTGTCGAGCGTCCACTCCGTGTCGGTGGTGCCGATGATCCAGTGGCGGCCCCAGGGGATCACGAAGAGCACCGACTTCTCGGTGCGCAGGATGATGCCGGTCAGCGAGTGGATCCGGTCTCTGGGCACGACGAGGTGGATGCCCTTGGAGGCGCGTACGTGGATCTGGCCGCGCCCTCCCACCAGCTCCTGGATGTCGTCGGTCCAGACCCCGGTCGCGTTGACCACCTGCTGGGCGCGTACTTCCAGCTCCTCGCCGCACTCCAGGTCGCGCACCCGCACGCCGGTGACCCGCTCGCCCTCCCGCAGGAACCCCACCACCTGCGCCCGCTGCGCGATGTGCGCGCCGTAGGTGGCCGCGGTGCGCAGCGTCGTCATGACGAAGCGTGCGTCGTCCACCTGCGCGTCCCAGTATTGGACGGCGCCGGTGAAGGCCGACTTCTTCAGCGCGGGGGCCAGCCGCAGCGCCCGGGACCTGGACAGGTGCCGGTGCCCCGGCACGCCGCGGGTGAGCCCGGTCGCGAGGCCGAGCGTGTCGTAGAGCGCGACTCCCGCGCCGACGTAGGGCCGCTCCCAGGCGTAGTGGGTCAGCGGGAACAGGAACGGCACCGGCCTGACCAGGTGCGGCGCGATGCGCTGCAGCAGCAGGGCGCGCTCCTGCAGGGCCTCGCGGACCAGCTCGAAGTTGAGCTGCTCCAGGTAGCGCAGCCCGCCGTGGATCAGCTTGGACGAGCGCGAGGAGGTGCCGGAGGCGAAGTCACGCGCCTCGACCAGGGCCACGTCGAGCCCGCGCGTCGCGGCGTCGAGCGCCACCCCCGCCCCCACGACGCCGCCCCCGACCACGACGACGTCGAGCTCCTGCGCCGCCATACGTTCCAGGGCCTCGGCCCGCTCCGCGGGCCCGAGCCGGGCCGCGCTCCTTCCCGACGCCATAACTCCCCCTGGGACGGCACTGTCGCCTGCGCTCCATTCCTACCCGCGCAGGACTCGACCTGTAACGCCGGAGTCGGTCAGAGACCGGCGTAAAACCCCTCGCTCCGCCACACACGGCCTTTACCTCGCAAGAACCGACCGGCCGGAACCCCGCGAGGGCCGCTCAGGCGCGTACGACCTTGACTCCCGCGTCGGTGAGCTGGCCCGCGAGGGCGTCGGAGAGCCGCGCGTCGGTGACGAGCGTGTCGATCTGGTTGATCGGGCAGATGCGGGAGAAGGCCCGCTTGCCCACCTTGGACGAGTCGGCCACCACCACGACCTGGGCGGCCCGGCTGATCAGCAGGTGGTTGACGCTGGCCTCGCCCTCATGGTGGGCGGAGGCGCCCAGCTCGACGTCCAGCGCGTCGACCCCGAGGAAGGCCACGTCCAGCGTCACCTGCTCCAGGACCCCGTTGGCCAGCGGCCCGATGAGCTCGTACGACTGCTGCCTGGCCACCCCACCCGTCACCACGATCTTGACGTGCCGGCGGACGGTGAGCTCGGCGGCGATGTTGAGCGCGTTCGTGACGATCGTGAACCCGGTCTCCAGCGTGGAGAGGGTGGCCAGGGCCCGCGCCAGCTCGGAGGTGGTGGTGCCGCCGTTGAGCCCGACCACGGCGCCGGGCGTCACCAGCTCGGCCGCCGCCGCCGCGATGCGGTGCTTCTCGTCGGCGTGCCTGGCCGTCTTGTAGCGCAGCGGGAGGTCGTAGCTGACGCTCTGGGCCACCGCGCCGCCCCTGGTGCGCATGAGCATCTGCTGCTGGGCGAGCTGGTCGAAGTCCCGCCTGATCGTGGCGGTGGACACGTCGAGCGCCCGGGCCGCCTCCTCCACCGACAGCCTGCCCTCCTGCGCCAGCAGCTCGAGGATGGCGTTCCAGCGGTCGTAGCGGGACACGAAGGCCTCCCTGAAGGGACGAGGTCAGGAGCAAGCGTGGCACAACCTGGGGCGCCAGACCACCGGTGTTCATAACTGCTCTTTCCTGATATAAAAAACGCAGAAACAATCAATCATGGGAGGTAAGTGGTGACCACCCACACCGAGGCCGAGATCGCGTCCCAGCCGTCGTGCTGGCGCCGCGCCGTGGCGAGCGTTCCCGCCGACGCGCTGCCGCGCCAGGGCGAGCGGGTCGCCGTCGTCGGCTGCGGGACGTCGTGGTTCATCGCGATGGCGTACGCGGTGCTGCGCGAGCGGGCCGGGCACGGCGAGACCGACGCGTTCGCCGCCTCCGAGTTCCCCTCCGGGCGCCGCTACGACCGCGTGCTGGCGCTGTCGCGCTCGGGCACCACGACCGAGGTCCTGGAGCTGCTCACCAGGACGACCGGCACGAGGACCACGGCCATCACCGCCGACCCCGACACGCCGATCATGACGGCCGCCGACGAGGTCGTCGTGCTCGACTACGCCGACGAGAAGTCGGTCGTGCAGACCAGGTTCGCCACCACGCAGCTGGCCATGCTCCGCGCCGGCCTGGGCGAGGACCTCACGCAGGCCGTCGCCGACGCCGAGGAGGCCGTGGCAGCGCCGCTGCCGGACGAGCTGGTCAACGCCGAGCAGTTCAGCTTCCTCGGCACCGGCTGGTCGGTCGGCCTGGCCCAGGAGGCGGCGCTGAAGATGCGCGAGGCGTCCCGCTCGTGGACGGAGGCGTACCCGGCGATGGAATACCGGCACGGCCCGATCAGCATCGCCGCCCCCGGGCGGGTGACGTGGATGCTCGGCACCGCCCCCGAGGGCCTGCGCGCGCAGGTCGAGGAGACCGGCGGGGCGTTCTTCGAGACCGGGCTCGACCCGATGGCCGAGCTGATCCGCGCGCAGCGGGTGGCCGTGGCGCGGGCCTTCGCCAAGCAGCTCAACCCCGACGAGCCCATGCACCTCACGCGATCTGTGATCCTTTCTTCATGAGCCTTACTCTTGCCGACGCCAGGATCGTGACGCCCGAGGGAGTTCACGAGGGGTGGCTGACCATCGAAGACGGCCGCATCACGCATGTCGGCCACGGATCCGCCCCGGGTCCCGGCCTCAGCCTGGGCGGGCGGCACGTCGTTCCGGGGTTCGTGGACATCCACAACCACGGCGGCGCGGGTGGCTCCTTCCCCACCGGCGAGCCGGACAAGGCGCGTGACGCCGTGGCACTGCACCGGCGCCACGGCACCACCACGACCATGGCCAGCCTGGTCACCGACTCGATCGAGGGGTTGACCAGGGCGGCGTCGGCGCTGGCCGAGCTGTGCGAGGAAGGGCTGCTGGCCGGCATCCACTTCGAGGGCCCCTACATCTCCAGGGCCCGCTGCGGCGCGCACGACCCGACGCTGCTGCGCGAGCCGTCGACGCAGGAGTTCGCCGGGCTGGTGAAGGCCGGGCGCGGGCATGTGCGCATGGTGACCGTCGCGACGGAGCTGCCGGGTGCGCTCGACATGATCAGGACGGCCGTGGCGGAGGGCGTGATCGCGGCCATCGGTCACAGCGACGCCGACTACGAGCAGACGATCGCCGGCATCGAGGCGGGCGCGAGCGTGGCCACGCATCTCTACAACGCGATGCCGCCGCTCGGGCACCGCGCGCCCGGTCCCGTGGCGGCGCTGCTGGACGACGAGCGGGTGACGGTCGAGCTGATCAACGACGGGGTGCACGTGCATCCGGCCATGCTGCGGCTGGCGTACGAGGTGGCCGGGCCCGGCAGGGCCGTGCTGGTCACGGACGCCATGTCGGCCACCGGCCTCGGCGACGGCGACTACGTGCTGGGCTCGATGCGGGTGCGCGTGGACGACGGCGTGGCCCGGCTGGTCGAGGGCGGCTCGATCGCGGGCTCCACGCTGACCATGGACGTCGCGTTCCGGCGCGGGGTCCAGGAAGTGGGCATGTCGCTGCCCGACGCGGTCCAGGTGGCCTCGCTGACGCCCGCGCGGGTGCTCGGCCTGGCCGACCGGATCGGCTCGATCGCCGTCGGCAAGGCGGCCGACCTGGTGGTGCTCTCCGATGCCCTGGAGGTGGACGGCGTGTTGAAGGACGGCGTCTGGATCACGGAGCCCTGATGATCCTCACGGTGACGCTCAACCTCGCTCTCGATGTGACCTACCAGGTCCCCCGCGTGGACTGGGACGGTGTCAACCGGGTCAGCGCGGTGCACAGGCGCGCGGGCGGCAAGGGCGTCAACGTGGCCCGGGTGCTGGCCGCGCTGGGCCACGACGTGCTGGTCACGGGGCTGGCGGGCGGGCCGACCGGGGAGGCCGTCGAGGCCGACCTGCGGGCCGCGGGGCTGCCCGCAGCGCTGCACGGCATCGCCGCCGAGTCCCGCACCACCCTGGCCGTCTCCGACGCCCCCGCCCCAGGCGACGTCTCGCGTACGGCGCTGTTCAACGAGCCCGGCCCCGAGGTCACGGCGGCCGAGCTCGACGGCTTCACCCGCCGCTACGAGTCGCTCGTGGCCGCCGCCGACGCGGTGGTCATCTCGGGCAGCCTCCCGCGCGGCGTCCCGGCCGACACCTACGCCGGCCTGGCCGCCATCGCGGCCGACCGGGGCGTCCCGGCCATCGTGGACGCCGACGGCGAGCCCCTCAGCCACGCGCCCAAGGGCCGCCCCTCCATCGTCAAGCCCAACGCCGAGGAGCTGGCCAGGGCCGTGCCCGGCGGCACCCCGGCCGAGGGCGCGCACGCGCTGCGCGGCCGGGGCGCCCAGGCCGTCGTGGTGTCCATGGGCGCCGACGGGCTCCTGGCCGTGACCGGGGAGGGAACGTTCCGGGCGCGGATGCCGTACACCGTGCGAGGCAACCCGACCGGGGCCGGCGACTCGCTGGTCGCCGGGCTGGCGCTGGGCCTGGTGGAGCGGGCGCCGTGGCCCGACCGGCTCCGGCGGGCCGCCGCGCTCGGCGCCGCGGCCGTGGCCACGCCCGTGGCCGGGGAGTTCGACCCCGACGTGTACGCCGACATACACCCCCAGATCACCATCACGTAAGGAGCCGGCCATGCCCCTCGCCACCATCGGCGACATCGTCACCCAGTCACCCGCGGGGGTGGGCGCGTTCAACGTGATCCAACTTGAGCACGCCACCGCCATCGTGACCGGCGCAGAGGCCCTCGGCCTGCCGGTCGTGCTGCAGATCAGCGAAAACTGCGTGCGCTACCACGGCTCCCTGGAGCCGATCGCGCTGGCCTCGCTCGCGGTCGCCCGGCGGGCCGAGGTGCCCGTCGCGGTCCACCTCGACCACGCCACCGACCGGGCGCTGGTCGAGCAGGCGGTGACGCTGGGGCTGGGCTCGGTCATGTACGACGCCTCGGCCCTGCCCGACGAGGACAACGTCGCCGCCACGGCCGAGGTGGCGGCCTGGTGCCACGAGCGTGGCGTGTGGGTGGAGGCCGAGCTGGGCGAGGTCGGGGGCAAGGACGGCGTGCACGCGCCCGGCGCCCGTACCAAACCGCACGAGGCGGTGGACTACGTGACCAGGACCGGCGTGGACGCGCTGGCCGTGGCCGTGGGCACCTCGCACGCGATGACGACCAAGGACGCGGTGCTGGACCTGGAGCTCATCGCCGAGCTGCGCGCGGCCGTGCCGGTGCCGCTGGTGCTGCACGGCTCTTCCGGGGTGCCCGACGACGTGCTGCGCGAGGCCGTACGCCAGGGCATGAAGAAGATCAACATCGCGACCCACCTGAACAAGGCGTTCACCGGGGCCGTCCGCGACTACCTCACTCACGACGAGCGGGTCGTGGACTCCCGCAAATATCTCAAGGCCGGCCGAGACGCGGTGGCCCGCGAGGTCACCCACCTGCTCGGCGTGCTCACGGGCTGAGCTCCTTGCGCATCAGCACGGCGGCCCGGCCCTCGATGCCTTCCCGGCCGGTCTCGACGTAGCCGAGCGACTCGTAGAGAGCGATGTTGGCGGCCATCCTGACGTTCGTGTAGAGGCGCAGCGCGCGCAGGCCCAGCCTGCGCGCCTCGTCCTCCGCGTACGCCATCAGCGCCCGCCCGATCCCCTTGCCGTGCAGCTCGGGGCGGACCGCGACGTTCTCCACCAGCAGGACGCCGTCCTCGGGAACGAGCACGACGAGCCCTTCGAGCCCGTCGGTGACGTGCACCCGGCCCGCGGCGACGAGCGCGGCGTAGTCGGCCTCCATCGGCAGCGGCCGCATGCCGATGACCTCGATCCACGCCGTGTAGGCGTCGCGGACGAGCCGCTCGACGGCGACGACGTCGCTCTGTTCGGCCAGTCTCATGCGCTCAATCTTGCCAAAACCCGCTCGATCTGGCGCTGGAAGGTGCCGGGCGGGTTGCGCGGGTGCTCGTGGGAGAGCAGGAAGAACCAGACCAGCGCGTGCGCCTTGCGGCACTCGCGCATCCGCCGCTCCTCCTGCGGGCTCAGCTCGAACCGGCGCGCGATCTCCACCTCCCCGTCCACCCACATCGACACGTGCTCGGCCAGCTCCGCCAGCTCGAACGCCACGTCGCTGCGCCCGGAGTCCTCGAAGTCGACGATGCGTACGCGGGTGCCGTCCCACAGGAAGTTGGCCAGGTTGCCGTCGCCGGCCCCGAACACCGGCGTGACTCCCGCCTCGCCCGGCGACCAGCTCTCCAGCCACCGCAGGCCCTCCTTGACGGCCCGGTCCGCCGACGGCTCCCTCGGCTGCCACGCCGCGCACCGGCTCCTGACCCAGTCGACGATCGCCTCGCGCTGCCAGGGGCGCACGGGGAGGGTCCGCAGGACGTGGCCGGGCACCGCGGTGTGCAGCTCGCGCAGGGCCTCGGCCATGCCCGACACGTGCTTGGCACGAGCGAACAGCCCGCGCAGCGGCACCCCGTCGATCCTCGACATGGTCACCACGCCGTCGTCGTACGCGATCGGCTCGGGCGCGAGATCCGGGGCGTACTCGGCCAGCAGGTTCAGTGCCCGCCATTCGCGCTCGGCCGCGCCGGGCTTGCTGTCGACGTACCGCTTGACCACGCGGTCGCCGTCGTAGTCCAGCTCGTGCGTGTGCTGAAGATCAGCCATTCCCGCATGCTAGGGCCAACAGCCGCTCGACGGCGCCGGACACGAGCCGGTGCACCTCCTCCTCGCCGAACACGCGATACTCCGCCGACGCCGGCGGGGTTCCCGTAGTCACGCGAATGGACGATGAGCCCGTCCCTGACGCGAACCTGCCCCGATGCCCTTCCCGGCCCTCGAACCGGGTCGCGATGCCCGGCTGCGCGAACGGGATCGCCGAGCCCGGCCACCGCGCACCCACCTAGGCCGACACGTCACGCGCCCACGCGGGCCGACACGTCACGCATCCGCCGGGTCGGCGCGTCACCAGGGCAAGGGCGCCCCGTCCTGGAAGAACCCCCCGGTAGGCCCGTCATCAGGCAGGTCGGCGGCCCACAACACGCTCCTCGCCCCCTCGGCCACCGGCCGCCCGCCGGCCCCGCCCATGTCGGTCGCCACCCACCCCGGGCAGACCGAGTTGACCAGGACGCCCTCCCGGTGCAGCTCGGCCGCCAGGATCCTGGTCAGCGCGTTCAGCCCGGCCTTCGACACCGCGTACGCCGGGGTCCCCGCCCCCATCGAGGCCAGCGACCCCACCTCGCTGGAGACGTTCACCACCCGCGCGTGGTCGGAGGCCCGCAGCAGCGGGAGCAGGGCCAGCGTCACCCGCCACGCGCCCAGCAGGTTCGTCTCCAGCGCCTCCTGGACCACCGTCAGATCCGCGTCGGTGGCCCGCTGCCAGGTGTCGTAGTGAATGGCGGCATTGTTGACCAGCACGTCCACCCGGCCGTGCGCCTCCCCGACCTCCCCGGCGAACCTCTCCACGGACCCCGGGTCGGACACGTCGAGCTGCCACGCCCCCACGGACTCGCCCAGCTCACTGGCTGCCTTCTCCGCCTTGCCCAGATCCCTGGCCGTCAGCACCACGAGGTCACCGGCCAGCGCGAGCTGCCTCGCCACCTCGCGCCCGATCCCCCGATTGGCCCCCGTGACCACGCAAACCCGGCCGCCCGCCATCACATCCTCCTCCGCAGGAACTCCCGCTCCACCTCGTTGCCGGACCGCGCGATGGCCGCCTCGTACGCCGCCACGGCCTCCCCCTCGCGCCCCAGCCGCCGCAGCAGGTCCGCCCGCACGGCATGCAACAGGTAATAGTCCACCTCGAGCCCGTCGACCACCCGCAACGCCGCCGCCGGCCCCTCGACCTCGGCCAGGGCCACCGCCCGGTGCAGCGCCACCACCGCGGTGGGCGTGAAGGTCAGCAGCAGGTCGTACAGCCGCAGGATCTGCCCCCAGTCGGTGTCCCCCGCCCGCGCCGCGTCGCTGTGCACGGCGTTGATCGCGGCCTGCACCTGGTACGGCCCCGGCTCGTCGCGGCGCAGGCACGCCCGGACGATGGCCTGCCCCTCCTCGACGAGCCCCCGGTCCCACAACCCCCGGTCCTGCTCGGCCAGGGGCACCAGCTCCCCGTCCGCCCCCGTACGCGCCGGCCGGCGCGACTCGATGAGCAGCATCAGAGCCAGCAGCCCCAGCACCTCAGGCTCGTCCGGCATGAGCTCGGCCAGCAGCCGCCCGAGCCGGACGGCCTCGGCGCACAGCTCCTCGCGCACGAGCCGATCGCCGGAACTGGCCGTGTACCCCTCGTTGAAGATCAGGTAGACCACCGCCAGCACCGACCGCAACCGGTCGGGCAGATCGGCGTCGCCCGGCACCCGGTACGGGATGCGCGCGTCCCGGATCTTGTTCTTCGCCCTGACCAGCCGCTGGGCCATGGTCGGTTCGGGCACGAGGAACGCGCGAGCGATCTCGGCGGTCGTGAGCCCGCCCAGCAACCGCAGCGTGAGGGCCACCTGCGCGTGCACGGCCAGCGCCGGGTGGCAGCAGGTGAAGATCAGCCGCAGCCGGTCGTCGCGCACGGGCCCCTCCAGCGGCGGCTCGCCGGGCGCCTGCAGGAGCGCGGCCTGGGCGTGCTTGTCCGGGCGGGCCGACTCCCTGCGCAGCCGGTCGATGGCCCGGTTGCGTGCGGTGGTGATGATCCAGCCGGCCGGGCTCGGCGGCACCCCGGCCTCCGGCCACTGGCGCACCGCCACGGCGAACGCCTCCTGCACCGCCTCCTCGGCCAGGTCGATGTCGCCGAAGACGCGTACGAGCACGGCGACCGCCCTGCCGTACTCCTCACGGAACACCTGCTCGACATCCGGCATACCGCCTTACCGTAGTGCCCGCCGCTCACCTCCTACACGAACGCCGGGCACCCGGATCGACAGGCTCACATCTGCCGGGCCATGGCCTCCACGGCGTTCTTGGCGTTGAGCAGCGATGCCCCGGTGACCTCGCGGTAGATCTTGATCGCCTTGATCATCTTCCCGTTCCGCAACTCCTGGTAGAACTGCGGCGGCAGCTCCGGCCCGCCGGGGACAGAGTCGATGAAGGCGGGATCGATGCCGAGGTGACGCTGGAGGTACGCGACCTGCTGCTCAAGCCGCGCGATCCTCTCCTCAAGGGATTCCATGCCAGGAACCCTACGTAAAAGGCCGCTCCCAATCGCATGGGAGCGGCCCGAACCAGGATCGGCTTGCCCGGTCAGCGCTGGGTCGGCGCGACGACGACCTCGACGCGCTGGAACTCCTTGATGTCGGAGTAGCCGGTCGACGCCATGGTCCGCTTCAGCGCCCCCATGAGGTTCATCGACCCGTCCGCCACGCTCGACGGCCCGTGCAGGATCTGCTCCAGCGTCCCCACGGTCCCGAACGCGACCCGCCGCCCGCGCGGCAGGTCGGGGTGGTGCGCCTCCGACCCCCAGTGGAACCCGTGCCCGGGCGCCTCGGCCGCGCGGGCCAGCGGCGAGCCCACCATCACGGCGTCGGCCCCGCACGCGATGGCCTTGGCGATGTCACCGGAGGTGCCCATGCCGCCGTCGGCGATCACGTGCACGTAGCGGCCGCCCGACTCGTCCATGTAGTCGCGCCGCGCCGCCGCCACGTCCGAGATCGCGGTGGCCATCGGCACGGCCACGCCCAGCACGGTACGCGTCGTGTGCGAGGCGCCCCCGCCGAAGCCCACCAGCACGCCGGCCGCGCCGGTGCGCATCAGGTGCAGGGCCGCGGTGTACGTGGCGCAGCCGCCCACGATGACCGGCACGTCGAGCTCGTAGATGAACTGCTTGAGGTTGAGCGGCTCGGCCCGCCCCGACACGTGCTCGGCCGAGACGGTCGTGCCGCGGATGACGAAGATGTCGACGCCGGCGTCGATCACGGCCTTGTGGTATTGGACCGTACGCTGCGGCGACAGGCGCACGGCGGTGGTCACCCCGGAGCCGCGGATCTCCTCGATCCGGCGGCCGATCAGGTCTTCCTTGATCGGCGCCGCGTAGATCTCCTGGAGCCGCTTGGTGGCCGCCTCCTGGTCGAGGGAGGCGCACTCCTCCAGCAGCGGCAGCGGGTCCTCGTACCTCGTCCACAGCCCTTCGAGGTCGAGCGGCGCCAGACCGCCGAGCCGGCCGATCTCGATGGCGGTGGCCGGCGAGACCACGCTGTCCATGGGAGCGACGACCACGGGCAGCTCGAACCGGTAGGCGTCGATCTGCCAGGAGATCGAGACTTCCTCCGGGTCACGGGTGCGCCGCGAGGGCACCAGGCCGATCTCGTCAAGCGCGTACGCCCGCCGCCCGGTCTTCCCCCGGCCGATCTCCACCTGCTGAGTCATGAACTTACCTTCTGTGATAGTTCGGAGCTTCCACGGTCATCTGGATGTCGTGGGGATGGCTCTCCTTGAGGCCCGCCGCCGTGATCGGCATCAGCTCGCAGTCGGTGTGCATCTGGCCGATCGTGCGGCAGCCGGCGTACCACATGCCCTGGCGCAGCCCGCCGATGAGCTGGTGAGCGACGGCGGCGACCGGGCCGCGGTAGGGGACCTGGCCCTCGATGCCCTCGGGGATGTACTTGTCCTCGCCGCCGACCTCGGCCTGCGCGTAGCGGTCCTTGCTGAAGGAGGTGCCGCCGCGCTCGCGGTTGCGTACGGCGCCGAGCGAGCCCATGCCCCGGTACGACTTGAACTGCTTGCCGTTGATGAAGATCAGCTCACCGGGCGACTCCTCGCACCCGGCGAGCAGCGAGCCCAGCATGACCGTGTCGGCCCCGGCGGCGATCGCCTTGACGATGTCGCCGGAGTATTGCAGCCCGCCGTCGCCGATCACCGGCACGCCGGCCGGCGCGCACGCCTTGGACGCCTCGTAGATGGCCGTGACCTGCGGCGCGCCGACCCCGGCCACCACCCGGGTGGTGCAGATGGAGCCCGGGCCCACACCCACCTTGACCGCGTCGGCCCCGGCGTCGACCAGCATCTGGGCGCCGGCCCTGGTCGCGATGTTGCCGCCGATGACCTGGACCTTGCTGTTGGCCTTGATCTTGGCGATCATCTCGGCCAGCCCCTTGGAGTGACCGTGGGCCACGTCCACGACCACCACGTCCACCCCGGCCTCGATCAGCGCCTTGGCGCGCAGCTCGGCGTCGCCGCCGACGCCCACGGCCGCCCCGACGATGAGCCGGCCGTCGGCGTCCTTGGTGGACAGGGGGTACTGCTCGCTCTTGGTGAAGTCCTTGACCGTGATCAGGCCGCGCAGCCTGCCCTCGGCGTCCACGAGCGGCAGTTTCTCGATCTTGTTCTTCCTGAGCAGGGCGAACGCGTCGTCACGCGACACCCCCACGGGCGCGGTGACCAGCGGCATCTTGGTCATGACCTCGCGCACGGGCCGCGACTGGTCGTTCTCGAAGCGCATGTCGCGGTTGGTGACGATCCCGACGAGAGTGCCGGACATGTCCGTGACGGGCACCCCGGAGATCCGGTACGTGGCGCACAGCCGCTCGACGTCCGCCAGCGTGTCGTCCGGGCTGCAGGTCACGGGGTTGGTGACCATGCCGGCCTCGGACCGCTTGACCAGGTCGGCCTGCTGGGCCTGCTCCTCGACCGACAGGTTGCGGTGCAGGATGCCGATGCCGCCCTGCCGGGCCATGGCGACCGCCATGCGGGCCTCGGTGACGGTGTCCATGGCGGCGGAGACCAGCGGGATGGACAGCGTGATGTCCTTGGACAGGCGAGATCGGGTGTCGGCCTCGCCTGGTTGGAGATCTGAGTATCCGGGCACCAACAGCACGTCGTCGAAGGTCAAACCCATCTCGGTGAACTTGGACATGCTGCGGCCCCCTCCTGCCGTTGCGCTGATTCAGCTAAGTCTAGGGCCTGCCTCCAAAACACATCGGCACCGGGCACACGACGCCCGGAAAGCACCGATGCCGAAAGCACGATGACCCCCACGGGGGGTCGCGTCCAGCGACCCCCCGCAGGCAGCGGTTTCCGCGCCTACGGGGGGTCGCGTTCAGCGACCCCCCGCAGGCAGCAGTTCTGCGCCTACGGGGGGTCGCGTTCAGCGATCCCCCGCAGGCAGCGGTTTCCGCGCCTACGGGCGATCGCGTCCAGCGACCCACCACAGGCAACGGTTCCCCGCGCCTGCGGTCCGTCGTACTTCCGGCATCAAAAAGTGCCGGGGGATGGGACGGTCGGTGATCCGTCCCATCCCCCGGCCACCGGCATCCGGGCGATGGCAGTGCACCGCACCACCGAACCCCCCTCCGCGTCCTGATGGCCGTGACCGCCGCGCCTTGTGTGGATGCCGACGCTAGGTAAAGCCTGCGTTACTCAACGGAACAACGCAATGTGAAAACGTGCAATTGCACGAAGTTGCACGGCGCGGCGGCCGAGTCGGCGGAACGAGCGGACAGCGGCCGGATGCGGGGTTATTCTCGCGGCACGCCCGTGTCCCCCCAACGGAGCCGCCCATAATGCGCAATGAGCCGCGAATCATGTCTGATCCCTTCGAGACCCTGGGCCTCGACCCGGCCCAGACGGCGCTCTACTCCGCGGTGCTCCGCCTGCACAAGGCGACCAGGACCGATCTGGCGCAGGCCATGGACGGCACCGTGGAGAAGGTCGGCCGCCAGCTCGACGACCTCGTGAAGCTGGGGGTGATCGACGAACAGAGCGGCCAGTACCTGGCCAGACACCCCGCGGCGGCTCTCGGCCGGGTGATCGCCGAGCGCCTCGACCGGCTGGCCGAGGAGAGCCGGATGATCGACTCGGCGCTCGGCTCGATCCGCAGCCTGATCCGCGACTACGACGCCGGCCGCGACTACCGCAGCGGCCCTTTCACGGTCGAGATGGTGAGCGGGGCGGACATCCTGTACGAGAGCGTGGTGGGCATCGCCGTTCAGTGCCAGACGCCGCCGATGCCATTACTCACGGCGGTTCCCGACGAACGCACCATGACAGACTTTGCACGGAAATTTGCGGATCCTTGGATTGACGCGCAAAAACGAAACCTTCTCACCGTTCATACGATCATTCCGGTCTCCACACTCACGGTCCCCGGCGTTCGCGAACAGCTCACCCGCCTCATCGAATCGGGCGGCAAGGTGCGCACGCTGGACCGGGTGCCGAGCTGGTTCCTGACCGCCGGCGCGGAGGTGGCGGGCATGCCCGCGCACTGGGGCGGCAACCTGCCCGACCACGCCTACAACTTCTACCTCGTCCGCACCTCCGTCGTGGTGGGCGTGCTGCGCTCGCTCTTCGAGGAGCTGTGGGCCCGGGCCATGCCCCTTCCGTGGGGCAGCAGGCGCGACGGCATGGTCCAGGTGCTGCGCCTGGCCGCGCAGGGCATGTGCGACGACTCGATCGCCCGCCAGCTCGGCCTGTCGGTACGCACGGTGCGGGGGAGGTTCGCCGACGCCATGACCGAGTTGGGCGCTCAATCCCGCTTTCACGCAGGTGTGGAGGCTGCCAGACGGGGATGGCTGAGGTAATCCCCACCGCTGGGGCCGCTTCGGTCATATGGTGGGAAGGTGCTGGAAGACGTCCCCCGCGATCCGTTCGCGGACGACCCTAACGACCCTTCCTCGGCGATGGGCGCCCTCGACGACGCCGAGCCGCTCACGGCAGCCGAACGCGACGAGGCCATCACCGACCTCGCCGACGTCGAGGTCTTCCGCTCCCTGCTCGAACCGCAGGGGGTGCTGGGGCTCGTACTCGACTGCCCGGAATGCGGCGAGCAGCACTTCTTCGACTGGGAGCTGCTGCGCGGCAACCTGAAACAGATGATCGAGAAAGGCCAGCCGCAGGTCCACGAGCCGGCCTTTCACCCTGACCCCGCCGACTACGTCAGCTGGGACTACGCCAGAGGCTATGTCGACGGCGTCATCGACACGGAGGAGCGCCGCTGACCGACATCCTTCCGCAGCGCGGCCAGCAGCCGCGCCGCCACATCGCCTGATCCAGGCGTCTCTCCACGACCGAGCGCGTCGAGCAGCGCGTCGGTCTCCTCCTCTGGCGTCAAGCCGACTCCAGCTCGGCCATCTGCCGCAACCTCGCCAGCGCCCGATGCTGGGCGACGCGAACCGCACCCGGTGACATACCGAGTACATTACCGGTCTCCTCGGCGGACAACCCCGACACCACCCGCATCAGCAGCAACTCGCGCTGGTTGTCGGGCAGCCTGGCCAGCAACCGCCGGGCGTTCTCCACCTCGATGTACCTGACCACCGTCTCCTCTGGCCCCGGCCCGTCGTCGGGCCCGTCGGGCAGATCCTGAGTGGGTACGGCCGAGCGCACCGAACTGCGCAGCGCGTCGGCCACCTTGTGCGAGGCGATCCCGAACACGAAGGACGCGAATGGCCGCCCCATGTCCCGGTATCGCGGCAACGCGGACAACACCGCGATGCACACCTCCTGGGCTACGTCATCGGCAATGTGATATTGCCCTGAAACCCTGCCCAGCCTGGCGCGGCAATACCGCACCACCATCGGACGCAACTCCCCGAGCAGAGATTCGATCGCACTGCGATCTCCCTGCACGGCGAGGCTCGTCAGTTCCCTAAGGTCGGAGTCATCCGTCCGTGCCGGAAGTCTCGACGCGAGCCTTACCCCAATTTTGGCGTCGGCGACGCTTCCCTCGCTCACGATAGGCATGATGCCCGCACTGATCCTGCCTGTCGTCATAGCGAACGGCTACGGATTGGTCACATTGAAGCGACGATAACCAGCAGTAATCAACCGACCACACTAAGCCTTAATATTGACATAATGTTTCACTTGATAACCCGGAATGCACGATATTTGTCAGACCGCCGACGCTTATGGCCCGCACCCGGTTTACTCCAATAATCCACCTTTTCCCACACTTCCCCCCATCCCGCCCACAACCTCCCCGGGTACAAATGCGAACCCATCGCAACAAGGCAGGCACCGCAGCGACCACCAGACGGCAGACCCACCGGCGCGATCACTCGGATTCGTCACGCGCGTCGAGCAGATCCAGGTACCCCCGGACCGCCTCCCACAGATGATGCTCCGGATACCGCCCCAGCCCCCGGTGCTCCCGCCGCCACCGCCGGTCCCAGTACGCCTCGTGCACGGCCCGCAAGTGCTCCAGAGCGGTCCCCAGCTCCCCCTCGACCTCGGCCACCCGCCCCTCGCCACCACCGGCGGCGCCGCGTACCGACTCGAACCGCCGCTCCCGCAGCGCCTCGAGCACCCCCTTCTCGACCCCTTCGAGCGACCAGAACCGTACGGGCTCCCGGATGCGATGGTTGGCCACCGGATCCCGATGGGACCGCCACCAGTAGGCGATCCCGCCCTTGTCCAGGCGCAGGAAGTCCACCAGCCAGGCCGTGCCGGGCGGCTGGGTCTCCCAGGCCACCTCCTCGGGCGGCAGGTTCAGCACGAGGACGACCTCGACGGCGTCGATGGGATCGGCCCCGTCGAGCAGGTCGCCGAACACGTACGCCGCCCGCAGGAACGGCTCGTCCGCCGGGACGCGCCTGGTCCGCTCGCACTCCTCGGCGAGCATCCGCAGCCGCTCCACCGCCCGCGCGTACCGCATCCCGCCCCGCCTCCCCACATCGAGCCCGCGACCAGCGTACGGCCCCTCACGGCCCCCGGAACGCGTACGGAAGAACCGGTCAGTGGCCGTGGCCGTGACCGTGACCCTGGCCGCCGGCCGGGGCCTCCTCCTCGGGCTTGTCCACCACGAGCACCTCGGTGGTGAGCAGCATGCCCGCGATCGAAGCCGCGTTCTGCACGGCCGACCGCGTGACCTTCACCGGGTCGATGACGCCCTGGTCGAGCAGGTTGCCGTATTCGCCGGTCGCGGCGTTGAGGCCGTGACCCGCCTCCAGCTCGGCGACCTTGTGCGTCACCACGTAGCCCTCGAGACCGGCGTTCTCGGCGATCCAGCGGGCCGGCTCCACCAGCGCGCGGCGCACGACGCCGACACCGGTGGCCTCGTCGCCCGTCAGGCCGAGGTCGTCGAGCTCCTTGGAGACGTGGATGAGCGCGGAGCCACCGCCGGAGACGATGCCCTCCTCGATCGCGGCGCGCGTCGCGGAGATCGCGTCCTCGAGGCGGTGCTTCTTCTCCTTCAGCTCCACCTCGGTGGCGGCGCCGACACGCAGCACGCACACACCGCCGGCGAGCTTGGCCAGGCGCTCCTGCAGCTTCTCGCGGTCCCAGTCGGAGTCGGACTGCTCGATGGCGAGCTTGATCTCCTTGACGCGGTCCTCGATGGCCTGCGCGTCACCGGCGCCGTCGACGATGGTCGTGGCGTCCTTGGTGACGACGACGCGGCGGGCCGTGCCGAGCACCTCGAGACCGACGTGCTCCAGCTTGAGGCCGACCTCCTCGCTGACGACCTGGCCGCCGGTGAGGATGGCCATGTCCTGCAGCATCGCCTTGCGGCGGTCACCGAAGCCCGGGGCCTTGACGGCCACGGAGGTGAAGGTGCCGCGGATCTTGTTGGTGACCAGGACGGCCAGGGCCTCGCCCTCGACGTCCTCGGCGACCACGAGGAGCGGCTTCTTCGTCTGGGCGATCTTCTCCAGCAGCGGCAGGAAGTCCGCGATGGAGGAGATCTTGCCCTGGGTGAGCAGGATGTAGGCGTCCTCGAGGACGGACTCCATCCGCTCGGGGTCGGTCACCATGTAGGCCGACAGGTAGCCCTTGTCGAACTGCATGCCCTCGGTGAACTCGAGCTCCATGCCCATGGCGTTGGACTCTTCGACGGTGAGGACACCGTCCTTGCCCACCTTGTCGAACGCCTCGGCGATCAGGTCGCCGATCTGCGCGTCCTGAGCGGAGATCGTCGCGACATTGGCGATCTCCTTCTTGTCCTCGACCGGACGGGCGCTGGCGAGCAGCTTGTCGCTGATCGTCCTGGCCGCCTTGTCGATGCCGCGCTTGAGCGACAGCGGCGAGGCGCCGGCCGCCACGTTGCGCAGGCCCTCGCGGACCATGGCCTGGGCCAGGACGGTCGCGGTGGTGGTGCCGTCGCCCGCGATGTCGTTGGTCTTGGTGGCAACTTCCTTGGCGAGCTGGGCGCCGAGGTTCTCGTAGCGCTCCTCCAGCTCGATCTCACGAGCGATGGTCACACCGTCGTTCGTGATCGTCGGCGCACCGAACTTCTTGTCGATGACGACGTTGCGGCCACGCGGGCCGAGGGTTACCTTCACGGCGTCCGCGAGGGCGTTCACGCCACGCTCGAGCGCGCGGCGGGCGTCCTCGTCGAACTCCAGGATCTTCGCCATTGCTGAATGTCCTCTCCTAGCGTCGAAAGCCCCGGCCGCCCTCAAGAGCGCCCGGGGCTCGACACATCCGGCCTACTTCTCGATGATCGCGAGAACATCGCGGGCGGAGAGCACGAGGTACTCCTCGCCGCCGTACTTGACCTCGGTGCCGCCGTACTTGCTGTAGAGGACGATGTCGCCCTCAGAGACGTCGAGCGGAATCCGCTTGTCGCCGTCCTCGTCCCAGTTGCCCGGGCCCACCGCAAGAACCTTGCCCTCCTGCGGCTTCTCCTTGGCGGTGTCAGGGATGACCAGGCCGGAAGCGGTGGTCTGCTCGGCCTCAAGCGGCTGAACCACAATGCGGTCGCCGAGCGGCTTAACGGGAACCTTGGTGGCGGTCGTCACGATCGGACCTCCCCTTCAGATTTGAATGATCTAGAAGAGGCGACCAGCTGGGCCTGCCGTCGCGGGTGTCAGACCTGCCTCGTCGCACGTTGGCACTCTCAAGGGGAGAGTGCCAACAGGAAACATATGCAAGAGGGGCTTGACAGTCAACACGAACGCGTCTGCTGAGAGCGATCAGACCGTAATCAGACGGTAGAGCTCCCGCGCGTCCCCTGCGTGACGGGTACGTGTCCGGTGCCGCTAACGTCAGGTGACGTGGACCTGGACGCCTTCGCCGAGTTGCTCACCCCGCGCGGCCGGCGGGCGCTCGTGGAGGCCGGAGAGCTGGTGGGCGCCGATCCGGTCGCCGCCGCGACCACCCTGCGCAGGACGTACGACGCCGGGCTCACCTCCGCCGCCCTCACCCAGGCCGGGCTCAGGGAGCGGGCCAGGGCAAAGTTCGGGCAAGACGCCGGCAAAATGTATTTCACGTCACACGGCCTGGAGCAGTCCACCCGGGCGGAGGTCGCCGAGCACCGCGCCCGCCGCCTGCTCGCCCTTCGCCCCGCGGGCGCGCCGCACGTCCTGGACGCCTGCTGCGGCGTCGGCGGCGACCTCCTCGCGCTGGCCCGCGCCGGCTGCACCGTGACCGCCGTGGACACCAACCCGCTGACCGTCGCCGTGGCCAGGGCCAACGCGGAGGCGTTCGGCGTGGGCGAGCGGGTGACGGTGACCGTCGCGGACGCGGCCGGGGTGCGGCCCGAGGACTACGACGTGCTGTTCGCCGATCCGGCCAGGCGTACGGGCAGGGGCCGCACGTTCGACCCCATGGCCTACTCCCCGCCCTGGCCCGTGGTGCTCGACCTGGTCTCCCGGGCCGCCCTGGCGTGCCTCAAGGTGGCCCCCGGCATCCCGTACGAGTTCATCCCCGAGGGCGCCCAGGCCGAGTGGATCTCCTTCAAGGGCGAGGTCAAGGAGGCCACCCTCTGGACCGGCCAGGGCGGAGGCCGGCGGGCCACCCTGCTGCCGGGCGGCCACACCTTGACCGCCGCCGGAGTCCAGGCCCCGGTCGGCCCCGCCGGCCGCTACGTCTACGAGCCCGACGGCGCCGCCATCCGCGCCCACCTCGTCGGCGAGGTGGCCGAGCTCGTCGGCGGCAGGCTGCTCGACCCGATGATCGCCTACATCACGGCCGACGACCCGGTGGACTCCCCGTGGGCCACAAGATACGAAATAGAGGACATTCTTCCTTTCTCCCTGAAAAGACTTCGCGCCGCACTCCGTGACCGACAAATCGGCAATGTCACCATCAAAAAGCGCGGCTCCGCCATCGACATCGAACGCCTCCGCGCCGACCTGCGGCTCAAGGGCGACAACTCGGCGGTCATCATCCTGACCAGGATTATCGACAAACCATCGGTTCTCATCTGCAAGGCCCTCTCACCTGGCTGAACCCCCAAATCCGGTCATCCGCGCGTTAACCGCGATCTTTTCCTTCGCCACTGACGGACCTTGATCGAAAGGCTAAGGTGGGCGGGCGGGAGTTCTCCCCCCTAATGCGGTTGACCGCGTTCTCGCTCTTTCAGAAATGAACCGGACCTTACCCCACCGCTGCGCGGCAGACCGTCGGCGAGCGAAGGAGCTTTCGGTGGACCATTCCAACCACACCACCCTTCTTCAAACGGGCGCTTACGACGCCGTCCCCAAGAGGATGCGGGACCTCCTCGCGCGCGCCGCCCAGGACCACGTGTACGAGCAGCGCACCCAGGGCGCCGTGCTCGACGAGATCCGCCAGCGGCTCGAAGGCATGGAGTGGCTCCTGCGGGAGGTGCGAGAGCGCGAGCTGGGGGGCCTCAGCGGCACTCTTGAGTCGGTGAGCGGGCGGCTCGAGGAGATCTCCGCCAAGCCGCCGATGTGGGCGGAGGGCCTTGCGCAGCACGTGGAGGCCGTGCGCGACCACGTGGACGCCGTGGGCGAGAAGGTGGGCCACGTCGACGCCCGCGTGACCCCGGTCGCCGAGCTGCCGAGCCTGTGGGCCGACTTGGGGACCGTGGGCGAGAGCGTGGACGAGGCGCTGAGCCGGCTGCAGTCGGTGCTCGACACCACTGACGGCATCACCAAGGGCATGTCCGACTTCGCGGCCACGCTGGCCGGCCTCAACTCCAGCATGGAGGCCGCCGCCAGCCGCTTCACCCGGCTCGACAAGTCGATGGCCGAGCTGGCCGACCGTACCGACCGGGTCGAGGCCGTGGTCAACGACATGTCGGACGGCGTCGGTGAGCGCCTGGCGGGCACGGCCGAGCAGCTGGCGAGCAAGGTGGACGCCGCCGAGCAGCGCTTCACCGTCCGGCTGGACGAGACCGACAAGCGCCTGACAGCCCGCCTGGACGACGCGGACCAGCGGCTGACCGTCCGCCTCGACGAGACCGACCAGCGGCTGGCCACGGCCCTCCTGGAGGCCGACGAGCGCCTGGTGAGCCGGCTCAAGGAGGCCGACGAGCAGCTCACCGGCCGCCTGTCCGGTGTCGAGCAGCGGCTCACCACCAGGCTCGACGAGACCGACCAGCACCTCGCGGTGCAGCTCGGGGAGAGCGAGCAGCGCCTGACGGCCCGGCTCAGCGGCGTGGACGCCCGGCTCGACCGGGCCGAGGGCAAGCTCATGGGCCTCGACACCAGGCTCACCGGGTTCGACAGCCGGCTGGAGTCCGCCGACGAGTGCCTGGCCGACATCGACACCAGGCTCGACGGCATCGACGGCCGGATGAGCGGCGTCGACAAGCGGATCCTGTCCATGGACGGCCAGCTCGGCGCGGTCGACAAGCGGCTCGGCACGCTCGACGGCCACCTGGGCCGCCACGACGACCGCTTCGACGCCCTCGACGTACGCGTCGACGCCCGCTTCGCCTCGCTGGACGAGCGCCTGGTCGCCACCGGCCAGCACGTCAGCGAGAGCGCCACCCGCAGCGAGGGCCGCTTCAACAAGCTCGACAACCAGATCGACGCCATCGACGAGCGGCTGGTCGAGGCCGAGGAGCACATGACCGGCCGCTTCGACGCCATCGACACCCGCTTCAACGGCCTCGACACCCACATGAACGGCCTGGCCACCCGCGCCGAGCAGGCCGGCGAGCACCTGGAGTCGGTGGACGACCGCATCGAGGCCGTCAACCAGCGGATGAGCCAGCTCCCCGCCACCCTGGCCATCCCCGAGCGGGTCGGCGAGCTCATCCAGTCCCACACCGGCGAGCAGGCCGAGCGCCTGACCGCCGCCGCCGACGCGCTCACCGACCTGGTCAGGTCACGGCCCGACCGCGACGAGCTGGCCGGCACGGTGTCCGGCATCGTCCAGCCCGCGACCGAAGACCTGAACAAGCGCCTGGGCGCGCTGGAGGAGACCATGCTGGCCCTGGCGGAGGCCCTGCTGCGCCCGACCCGGGCCAAGGACTGAGCGCCGCTGTGAGACGGCTCACAGCCGTTCCTGTCACGTCCGGGAGGTCATGACCGTCCGTTGCTCGGAGCGAAAGGAGAGCAACGGATGTTCATCAAGATCACAGTGGTCGTGGCCGCGGCGACGATGCTCGTCGCCGGCGTGTGGATGCGGATCGATCCGACGGGCTTCGCCGCATGGGCGAACTGGCCCGACCACGTGCACTTCCTGCACGATGCCGGTGTCTTCCAGATGGGCATCGGCCTGATGATGTTGTGCGCCCTGTGGTGGCGCGACGTGATCGCGGTGGTGCTGGCGGGCTACGTGTTCACCAACACCTTCCACGCGATCAACCACCTGCTGGACCGGCACCTGGGCGGCAGCGACTCCGACTGGTGGCAGATCGGGCTCTTCTCCGTGCTCGCGGGCGCCGCGCTGGCCGTGCGCCTGCGCGCCCTCCGCGGGCGCGAGGAGCCCGGACGCGCACCGTCGTGATCTGCGGCGAGGAGCTCAGACGTGCACCGTCGTGATCGGCAGCGATGAGTCGGCCGGGATCTCCAGCGTCGAGGGCGTGATGCCGGCCGCGACCAGGTCGGAGCCCAGGGCCGCGACCATGGCGCCGTTGTCGGTGCACAGCCCGGGACGGGGCACGCGCAGGCGTACGCCCGCCGCGTCGCACCGCTCCTGGGCCAGCGCCCGCAGCCGGGAGTTGGCCGCCACCCCGCCCCCGATCAGCAGGTCGTGCACGTCGTATTTCCGGCACGCCTGCAGCGCCTTGCGGGTCAGCACGTCCACCACGGCCTCCTGGAAGGAGGCCGCCACGTCGGGCACGTGGATGGACTCCCCCGCCGTCTCCCTGGCCTCGACCCAGCGCGCCACGGCCGTCTTGAGCCCGGAGAAGGAGAAGTCGAGCGTGCCGTCGTCGATCTTGCCGCGCGGGAAGGAGATGGCCGTCCCCGAACCGTCGCGGGCGGACCGGTCGATGTAAGGTCCGCCGGGGAACGGCAGCCCCAGCACCCGCGCCACCTTGTCGAACGCCTCTCCGGCCGCGTCGTCGACGGTGGAGCCGAGCGAGATCACGTCCTCGGCCACGTCGGGCACGAGCAGCAGCGAGGAGTGGCCGCCCGAGACGAGCAGGGCGATGCACGGCTTGGGCAGCGGCCCGTGTTCGAGCTGGTCGACGGCGACGTGGGCGGCGAGGTGGTTGACACCGTAGAGAGGGACGCCGAGGCCGAGCGCGTAGGACTTGGCCGCGGCCACGCCGACCAGCAGCGCCCCGGCCAGCCCGGGGCCGGCCGTCACGGCGATGGCGTCGATGTCGGAGAACTTCAGCCCGGCCGCGGCCAGCGCGGCCTCCACCGTGGGCGTCATGGCCTCCAGGTGGGCGCGCGAGGCGACCTCGGGCACCACGCCGCCGAACCTGGCGTGCTCCTCCATGCTGGAGGCGATCGTGTTGGCCAGCAGCGTGTGGCCCCTGACGATGCCGATGCCGGTCTCGTCGCAGGACGTCTCGATGCCCAGGACCAGGGGTGCGTCAGTCACCTAGCTTCCTTCTCATCATGATCGCGTCGGTGCCGTCGTCGTAGTAGCGGCGGCGGGTGCCGATCTCCTCGAACCCGAAATGCCGGTAGACCGCCTGCGCGCGCGGGTTGTCGGCGCGTACTTCCAGGAAGATCTCCCGCGCGCCCCTGCGGCTCGCCTCTGCCAGCAGCGCGGTCAGCAGCGCGCTGCCGATGCCCGTGCCCTGGTGCTTCTCCAGCACCGCGATGGTCTGCACGTCGGCCTGGTCGGCCGCGGCGGCGAGCCCGGCGTAGGCGACGATCTCGTCGTCCACCAGGGCCACCACGTAGTGGCGGGAGCGCGGCATGTCGGCCAGCTCGCCGCGCATCATGCCCTCGCTCCACGCGTCGAGCGGGAACGTGGCGCGCTCGATGGCCATGACCGCCGGCAGATCGGCCTCGGTCATCGGCCTGAGGTTCACGCCGTCACCCTCTTGGGCGCTCCCGGCGCCACGGCGTCGGGTCTGCGCAGGTAGATCGGGCGCGGCGGGTCGAGCGGGATGCCCTGGGCCAGCCGCTCGGCCGCCAGGGCGGCCAGCGCGCCGGCGTAGGGGTAGGGCGGCGCGTCGCCCCCGCCCCCCAGGAGGTCGGCGTAGAGCTGGGCGCCCGCGCCCACGACCGGCAGCCCCTCCACCGGCACGTCGGCGGGCCGGTCCACGAAGGGACCGTCGAGCCGGGTGCGCGGATCGGAGTAGCGCGCCCAGAACACTTCCTTCCGCCGCGCGTCGGTGGCGACCAGGAAGGGCCCGGTGAGCCCGCTGCCGTAGGCGACGGCGTCGAGCGTGCAGATGCCGTACGCGGGGGCGCCGAGGGTGGTGGCGAGCCCCTGCGCGGTCATCAGCCCGACGCGCAGCCCGGTGTAGGGACCGGGACCGCTGCCCGCCACGATGGCCGTCACGTCGCGCGGCGACGCGCCCGCCTCACCCAGGACGAGCTCGATTGTGGGCGCGAGCAGCTCGCCGTGTCGCCGGGCGTCGATCGTCGTCGACTCGGCGAGCACGCGCTCCCCGTCGTGGAGCGCGGCGGTGACGGCGGGCGTCGCGGTATCAAAGGCCAGGACCAGCACGACTGTTTAGCCTACCCGCCGGAAGGGTCACGCCCAGCCCGTACGCCGCTTCAGCCAGTCGAGGGCCACCACTCCCTGGGCGCGCTGGAACGCCCTGATCGTGGGCAGGCCGGGCGGATCGGGCTGGCGGCCCTGCCGGACGAGGTAGCCGGTGACCGCCGCCACGACCTGGGTGACCGGGAGGCCGGGCAGGTCGAACAGCTCGTCGGCCTGGGGCCCGCCCTGCATGCTCACCGAGGGCAGCATGCCCACCGTGTCGAACCAGGGCGCGCCGCGGCAGGCCCACGGCCAGTCCACGACGTAGACGCGGTCGTCGGTGAGCAGGATGTTGTCGGCCCGCAGGTCGGCGTGGACCAGGGTGTCGCCCGCCGCGGCCGCGGCCCAGCCGGACTCCAGCTCGGCCAGCTCGCCGAGGTGGCGCAGCGCCCAGGGGTCGAGGCCCGAGGTGTCCTCCTTCAGCAGGCGGCGCCAGCCCTGGAACGCCTGCCCGAACACCTCCCCGATCTCCGGGGCGTCGATCGGGGACGGCGTGAGCGCCTCCGACATCTCCTTGACGGCCGCCAGCACCCGGTCGAGCTGGTCGCGCCGCCACGGCAGCTCGGGGTGCTCGGCCTCGACGTCCTCGAAGACCAGCGCGACCCACCCCGCCAGCTCGAAGCCGGTCAGCAGCCTGGGGGCGGGGACGGACTCGGGCAGGGCGGCGGCGATCTTGAGCTCGGCCTGGTAGATGCGCACGGTGTCGGCGTTCGGCTCGGGACCGACGGCCTTGACGAAGGCGCGCCTGCCGTTGTCCGTGCGCAGACGCACTGCTGCGGCCGGGGAGAAGCCGCCCGACTGCGTGTCGGCTCCGGTCACGCGGCCGCCGAGGAACTCCTCGACCGCGGCGCGCACCCCCGGGTGCACCTCGTGCCAGGGCAAGCGGGTCCCGGCGGCGGGCGGGTTGGCGGTCATGTGCTCTCAGATCTGGGATGCGTACACGATGACATTGTCGAGGTATTCGCCCTTGGCGTAGTCGAACTTGCCGCCGCACGTTACCAGCTTGAGCCCGTCCTCCAGGTAGACCCGCTTGGCAGGGAAGCTGTCCTTGTGCACCTGCTCGATCGAGTCCACCTTGTACCGCACGACCTTGCCGTCGCTGCGCTCCACCTTGACGGTCTCGCCCTTGCGTAACTGCCTGAGCTTGTAGAACACGGCCGGAGCCGTCTTGGTGTCGACGTGGCCGATGATCACCGAGGCGCCCTTCTCGCCGGGGACGGCGCTGCCGGTGTACCAGCCGGCCACCTTCGGCTTCTCGTAGGGCGGCAGCTCGACCTCGCCGTTCTTCTGCAGGTCGAGCTTCATCAGGTCGGCCTCGACGTCGATCGAGGGGATGTCGATGCTCTGGGGCACGACTGCTGCGGCAGGGGTGGTGCCGGTCTGCATGCTCTTGCCGAACGCGACCAGCAGCAGGCCCGTGACGGCGCCGGCGAGCACCACCCGTCCAGGGCGGGCCATGATCTACGCCCGGCTGCGACGCTTGATCGCGTAACCGACGCCACCGGCCAGGGCCAGGGCGATGAGCACTCCTGCCGGGCCGAGCGGGATCGAGGACTCCTCGGAGGCGTCCTGTGCGTACGTGCCGCCGCCGCCGGCCCTGGGCGCCCTGGTGGGCAGCGTGGTGGTCGGCTCGGCCTCGGCATCGGCCGCGACCACCCTGAGCGTGGCCCTGCCCAGGTCGTTGGTGCCGTCGCACTTGACGTCGACGCGGTAGCTGCCGCGCCGGATCGTTCCCGAGACCTGCGCCTCGCCGCGCACCCAGGGGGAGCCCGCGGCGGGGGTGGCCGTCGAGGTGGGGGTGATCGAGGCCGCGGGGACCGGGTTGAGCGTGACGCCGTTGATGAACGCCCTGGACGTGGCGGTGCCGGTGTGGGCGGGCCCGCCGGTCGGGACCGGGCAGTTGGCCAGGATCCACACCCTGGACGTCTCGCCGGCGGTGACGCGGTCGGGGTTGAGCTGGACCGAGATGGTCTGCCTGGTCGTGGTCGTCCGCGGAGTGCTGGTCGCCGTGGTCGTCGCGGTGGTCGTGGCGGTGCCCGTGGGGGAGGCCGTGCCACTGGCCGTGGGGGTGGGTGTGCCTGTTGGATCGGTCTCCGCCGAGGCCGTGCAGCCGGTCAGACCGACCATGACGATGGCTCCCGCGTACGCGACTCGCCTGACCCTGAGCACCGGCCGCACCCCACTTTGCCGTCTTGCAACCCAGCATCCACCAAAAGTGTGGATGTCGCCCCTCCTGATACCCAGAAATTCTGGGCGAATCCCTGACCAACGATCATGATTTATATCTTCGGCCTGGTAAGTCAAGGGTGCCAGCTATACCCGGGTTTGACGGGCGTTTTAGCCTTCTGGCGGATCAGACGGCGTGTCGGACCACCTGGGGCCCACACCTCGCAGCGTGACGATGCGGGCCTCGTCGCCCGCCTCGCGGTCGATGTGGATTTCCAGCCGGTCGTCGGCCAGCCCCTCGACCAGCCCCTCGCCCCACTCCACGACGGTGACCGACTCCTCCAGCGAGGCGTCCAGGTCGAGGTCGTCCACCTCCAGCTCGCCGCCCAGCCGGTAGGCGTCAGCGTGGACGAGCGGCGGGCCCTGGCGCAGCGAGGGGTGCACCCTGGCGATCACGAACGTGGGCGAGGTGATCGGGCCACGTACTTTGAGGCCCTCGGCGATGCCCTGGACGAGCGTGGTCTTGCCCGCGCCGAGCGGGCCCGACAGGACGAGCAGGTCTCCGGGGCGCAGGCGGGCGGCCAGGCGGGCGCCGTAGGCCCGCATGTCGTCGGCGGTGGCGAGCCTCATCAGAGCTCCACCCGCTTCACCAGGTCGCGCAGCGCGTCGTTGACGATGCCGGGCCGCTCCAGCTGGATCAGGTGGGAGGTGTCGGGCACCTCGGTGAGCTGCGCCTTGGGCAGGGCGGCGGCGATGGCCTTGCTGTGGTCGGGCGGGGTCAGCCAGTCGCGCTCGCCGACCAGGATCGCGGTGGGCACCGGGTCGAGCACGTGGAGGGCGGAGAGCTTGTCGTGGTTCATCAGCGCCGGGTAGAAGTCGGCGAACACCTCGGTCGGCGTCGCCCTGATCATCGACTCGGCGAAGTCGACCACGGTGGGGCTGATGTTCTTGGAGTCGCCGAAGCCCATGTAACGAGTGATCAGGAAGGCGATGTCGCTGCCCACGTGGCGGGCCCGGTCGGCCAGCGCGCCCCGCTTGCCCAGCATCGAGACCGTGGAGGGTGCCACCTTGTGCACGGCCTTGGACAACATCGCGGGCATGCCCAGCGTCAGCTCGGCGAGCTTGCCGGCCGAGGTCGCGATGAGCGCCACCGCGCGGATCTTGTCGCCGAACAGCTCGGGGTAGCGGTCGGCCAGCGCCATGATCGTCATGCCGCCCATGGAGTGGCCGACCAGCACGCACGGGCCGGGCACGTACTGCCGGATCACCTCGGCCAGGTCCTCGCCCAGCCGGTCGATCGTGCTGTCCTCGGCGGTCGAGCGCTGGGAGCGGCCGTGGGAGCGCTGGTCCCAGAGCAGGATCCGGTAGTTGTCGCGCAGGTCTTTCCGCTGGTAGTGCCACGACTCCAGGCTGAGGCAGTAGCCGTGGCAGAAGACGACCGTCAGCGGCGCGTCCTCGGGGCCGTCGACCTCGATGTGCAGGGCCTTGCCGTCAGAGGTGACGAGCGTGCGCTCCCTGCCCCTCAGCTCACCGAACGGCTCGCTCGCCTCGGTGTCGGGACGCAGCCTGATCCGGCCCACCGCGTAACGTTTGGCCAGCGCCGCCGCCGCGACGCCGGCGGAAGCCGCACCGACGAGCGCGCCGGCGATCCCTACCCTGCGCCGTGTTGTCGTCGTCATGTCCCCGATCCTTCTCCGCTCATGGCCGCCGCGATGTGCCCTTCATCACTGCCGGTAAACCCGGGGCACGCGCGCGCCGATCCTGGTCACGATCTCATGCGTGATCGTGCCGAGAGTATCCGCCCATTCCTGGGCGGTCGGCTCGCCCCCGTCACCTGGCCCGAACAGCACGACCTCGTCGCCCGCCGAGAGCGGGTCGTCACCCATGTCGATCATGAACTGGTCCATGCACACCCGGCCGGCGATCAGCCTGCGGCGGCCGCCCGCCAGGACCTCGGCCCGGCCCGTCGCGTGCCGGAGTATGCCGTCGGCGTATCCGAGGGGGACGAGGCCGAGCGTGGTCTCGCGCTCGGTGGTGTAGAGGTGCCCGTAGGAGACGCCCGCGCCCTCGGTGACCCGCTTGACCAGGCCCACCCGCGCCACGAGCGTCATGGCCTGGCGGAGGCCGAAGTCGCCCAGCTCGGGGATGGGGCTCAGGCCGTACATCGCGATGCCGGGCCTGACCAGGTCGTAGTGGGCGGCGGGGAGCGTGAGGGCGGCGGCCGAGTTGGCGATGTGCCTGATCACGTGGGAGCCGGCCGCGCCGGCCTGCTCGGCCAGCTTGAGCGCGGCCTCGAAGGCTTCCAGCTGCCGCTCGATCGACGGGTGGCCCGGGATGTCGGCGCAGGCGAAGTGGGACCAGAGCCCGACGATCTCGACGACGCCCTCGGCGCGCAGCTCCAGCGCCCTGGCCAGCAGCTCCGGCCAGGCGGCGAGCGGGGCGCCGCCCCTGCTCATGCCGGTGTCGGCCTCCAGGTGCATGCGCGCCGTGCGGCCCGTGCGCCGGGCGGCGGCGGCGATCTCGTCGAGCAGCCGCACGTCGGCGGCCGACAGCTCGATGTCGTGGGTCAGCGCCTCGTCGAGCGGCTCGCCCGGGGTGATCAGCCAGGACAGGATCGGCGCGGTCACGCCGCGCTCGCGCAGCTCCAGGGCCTCCCTGACGAACGCGGTGCCGAGCCGGCTCGCGCCTCCCCGCAGCACCGCCTCGGACACCGGCACCAGGCCGTGGCCGTAGGCGTCGGCCTTGACCGCGCCCATGAGCTCCGCCCCGCCGACCCGCTCCTTGAGCAGGGCCACGTTGTGCCTGATGGCGGCCAGGTCCACCCGGGCCTGGGCGGGCGTGTCCATCGAGGAGTACATCCTTCTAGTGTGGCAGCTCCCGCACGCGGCCGAGCGCGATTCCCGTCGCTCGCCCGTCACGAACTCGCGCTGGTCACGGCACGGATGGCCGCCGGGACCGCGGTCGCCACGTCGGCGGCGGCCAGGGGCGCGCCGTTGGCGGCCAGCCGGCCGGCCAGCCCGTGCAGGAAGGCGCCGCAGGAGGCGGCGTCGTAGCAGCTCAGACCTTGGGCGAGCAGCGCGCCGGCCACGCCGGACAGCACGTCGCCGGTGCCGCCGGTGGCCAGCCAGGGCGTGCCGGTGACGTTCACGCGCACCGGCCTGGAGTCCTCGGCCACCACGGTGGTCGAGCCCTTGAGCAGCACGGTCACGCCCAGCTCGGCCGCCGCCCGGCGGGCGTGCTCCAGCCGGGCCGCCTCGATGTCGTCGCGGTCGGCGCGGATGAGCCGGGCCAGCTCCCCGGCGTGCGGGGTGAGCAGGACCGGGGCGGACCGGCGCAGCAGCCCGCGGTCCCTGGCCACCAGGGTCAGCCCGTCGGCGTCGATCAGCACGGGCACGTTGGAGGCGAGCACCCTGCCCGCCAGCTCGTACGCCCAGTCGTCGGTGCCGAGGCCGGGCCCCAGCACCCACGCCTGCACCCGGCCCACCTGCTCGATCGAGGGCTCGTCCAGCAGCGTGACGACGGCCTCCGGCCAGTGCGCGCGCACCTGGTCGACCGGCGCCCGCCGCCCGGCGTAGCGGACCATGCCCGCGCCGCCCCGCAGCGCGCCGGCCACGGCCAGCACGGCCGCGCCGGTGAACAGGTCGCTCCCGGCCGCGACGCCCAGCACCCCCCGGCGGTATTTGTCCGACTCGTTGCCCGGCCGCGGCATCAGGTCGTCCACGTCGCCGCCGGTGAGCGCGGCCACGTCGGGATCAGGCAGGTACGCCCCCAGCCCGATGTCCACCAGCTCGACCTCCCCCGCGAAGGCGGCACCGGGATCGACCAGCAACCCCGTCTTGTACGCCCCCATGGTCACGGTCACCCTGGCCCGGACGGCCGCCCCGGCCACCTGCCCGCTGCTCGCGTCCACGCCGCTCGGCACGTCGACGGCCACGATCGTGCCCCTGGCCGCGTTCGCCTCCTCGGCCAGCCCCGCGTACGGCTCCCGCAGCGCCCCCGACGCCCCGATCCCGACGAGCCCGTCGACGATCAGGTCGGCCCGCTCCAGGGCCGAGCGGTCGACGACCCGCCCGCCCGCGTCCAGCAGCGCCCGCAGGCCCGCCTCGTGCGTCTTGGACCCGGCCAGCACGGCGCCCACCCAGGCCCCGCGCCTGGCCAGCCGCTCGCCCGCGTAGAGCGCGTCGCCTCCGTTGTCGCCGCTGCCGACGAGCAGCACGACCCGTTTGCCGTAGACGCGGCCCAGCAGGTCGGCGCAGGCGGCGGCGAGCCCGGTGGCGGCCCGCTGCATGAGCGTCCCCTCGGGCAGCAGCGCCATGAGCGCGTGCTCGGCGCCCCGGATCTGGATGGCGGAGTAGGCAGTGCGCATGATCCGAAGCTATCCCTCCGCGATCACATAGGCCACGGCCACGCCCGCGTCGTGGCTGAGGGAGATGTGCCAGCGCTGGACCCCGAGGTCGTAGGCCACCTCGGCCACCTTGCCGGAGACCCGCAGCTCGGGCTTGCCGAGCTCGTCGCAGCGCACCTCGGCCTCCAGGTGCCCGAGGCCCTTGGGGGCGCCCAGCGCCTTGGCCACGGCCTCCTTGGCGGCGAACCTGGCGGCCAGCGAGTGCACCGGCAGCGGCCGCTCGACCTCGGTGAAGAGCCGGTCCTTGAGCTGCGGCGTACGCGCCAGCGCGGCCTCGAAGCGGGCGATGTCCACGACGTCCACGCCGATACCCAGGATCATCGTCCCAGCGTACTCAGAACGGGCCGCGCCCCCACGGCCCCCAGATGGCGATGGACATCCCCTGTTTGGCCTGGATGTTGACGTAGAGGGTGTGGCCGCCGGGACCGAACGTGGAGCCGGCGAACTCCGCCCCCTCGTCGCCGGAGATCGGCGCCAGGCGGCAGAAGTCGAAGATCTCCCCCGCCTTGCTGAGCCCGCGCAGGTAGTTGTCGCCGTCGCCGTCCTCGCACAGCACCAGCGTGCCGCGCCTGCTGACCGTCACGTTGTCGGGCAGGTCGAGCACGGACGAGCGGGGCGACTCGTAGGCGAGCTTGAGCCGCCCGCTCCACGTCTCGTACGCCCACACCTGCCCCCGGCCGTTCCCGAACCCGTCGGGCGCCGTGTCGCCCGGCGCGGTGGCCCCGCCCTGCGTGGAGACGAAGTAGATCGTCCCCTGGTGGTGGACGGCCCCCTCCAGCCTGGCGAAGATGGCCGCGCCCTCCTCCCGGCCCTGCCTGCCCACCGCCTGGGCGGCCTCGTCGTAGGAGGGCCTGCCCTTGAAGGCGGGGTCGGGGTCGTCGATGTCCACCCAGCGCGTCTCGTACGCGGCGCCGGGCGCCTGCCCCACGGACAGGTTCTTGCGGTCAGCGCCCTTGACGGCGAGCATCTGCAGCCGGCCGCCGTCGAGCAGCCGCCCGGCCAGGACCGGGTGCTTCGGCGGCAGATAGCGGTAGAAGCCGGACGGAAAGCTGTAGTTGTCCTCGGTCAGGTAGATCGCGCCCGAGGAGGGGTCGAAGGCGGCGGACTCGTGCGGGAAGCGCCCGGCCGACCGGATCGGCCTGGCGGTGGCGGCGCGGCCGACCGGCACCTCGAAGATGTAGCCGTGCCCGCGCTCGAGCCTGGCGTTGTCGCCGCCGGAGAAGTCGCCGGCCACGTCGGGTCCGTTGACCGTCTCCTCGCAGCTCACCCAGGCCCGCCAGACCATGGGGCCGCCCGAGCAGTTCATCATGGTGCCGTTCAGCGAGGGCGCGCTCTTGATCACCTCGCCGTAGCGGGTGACCTGCAACGTGGAGGTGCCGCCCCCGGCCATGCGGTCGTAGGCCTTGTCCCTGTCGCCGAACGCGCCCACGGGCCCGTTGACCTCGTGGTTGCGGATCAGAACTGCGCTGTCCTTCGGCCCGGCGAAGGCCGCCATGCCGTCGTGCCGGCCCGGGACCGTGGACCCGTCGCTGAACTTGTCGCCGGCCACGCTGAACGAGCGGTATTTGAACCCGTCCGGCAGGTGCAGCCGCGCCTTCCCGTCACGCAGGTCGCGGACGGGACGCAGCGGGCCGTAACCGGGTACGGGCCTGGCCCCGCCATGGGCCCCGGCGCACGCGACCCCCGCGAAGGGCCCGGCGATGCCGGTGACCACGTTGGTGATGAAGCGACGACGGTCCACGGAAAACCTCCCGTCCGGACAGTAGCCGCCGACCCACCGTTGCATAACGGATTTGGGGAAGGCCCCCCTTCTTTCCCCGAACTGGGTCTCGGTAATCCCACGTCTTTATCCACAGGCTGTGGATTCACGGGGACCGCCCCGGACACGATCCGGTTTGTCGCACATCGCTACGCTGCCTAGGTGAACAACGGCTACGTGGAACTGAGCAGGGAGCAGTGGAGCGAGCTCCGCAAGAACACGCCCTTGACTCTCACCGCAGACGAGCTGGAAGAGCTACGCGGCCTCGACGACCCCATCGACCTCACCGAAGTCACCGACATCTACCTCCCTCTGACCCGGCTGCTCAACCTGCACTTCACCGGGTCCAAGCAGCGCAGCAGCGTGCTGAGCGCGTTCCTCGGCCATCCCGAGCAGCGCGTCCCGTACATCCTGGGCATCGCGGGCAGCGTCGCGGTCGGCAAGTCGACCACGGCCCGCCTGCTGCACACCCTCCTGGCCCGCTGGCCCGAGCACCCGCACGTGGAGCTGATCACCACCGACAGCTTCCTCTACCCCAACGCGGTGCTCGACGCCAAGAAGATCATGCATCGCAAGGGTTTCCCGGAGAGCTATGACCGGCGGGCGCTGGTCAGGTTCGTGGCGGAGGTGAAGGCAGGAGCGGCGGAGGTGCACGCACCGGTCTACAGCCACCTCGAGTACGACATCGTCCCCGGCACCACCCAGACCGTGAAAAGTCCCGACATCTTGATCATCGAAGGACTCAACGTCCTCCAGCCCGCCCCGCCCACCTCCCTCGCGGTCAACGACTACTTCGACTTCTCCATCTACGTGGACGCCAAGGTCGAGGACATCCGCTCCTGGTACATCGACCGCTTCCACAAGCTCCGCCGGACCGCCTTCGAGGACCCGAAGTCGTACTTCCGGCACATCGCGGAGCTGTCCTACGACGAGGCCACGAACTTCGCGGTCAACGTCTGGCGCGACATCAACGAGCGCAACCTGGTCGAGAACATCGCCCCCACCAGGGGCCGGGCCGACCTCGTCCTCAAGAAGGGCGTAGACCACTCCGTACGGCGGGTACGCCTCCGCCAGACCTGAACGCCTCCTCGAACAGATAACGGGCGAACCTGCCACCGCACTCCTGGTCGTCCACGTCGGCGAACCAGCACTCCTCACCGTGGTCATGGCACCTGTACCGGATCATGTGAGGAAGCCTCGGGTAATCGCGTCAACACATCGTCAACATCCGATCGACGACAATGGGGCGCGTGCTCCATCTACGACTGATCATCCCGGCCGCGCGCACCGACGAGGTGACGACGGTGTTGGAGGACTGCCCCGGCGTCACCAACATCGTCGTCCTGCCGGGCGCCGCCCGCGAGCCACGCGGCGACGTGGTCCTGTGCGACGCGGCCAGAGAGTCGGCCAACCAGGTGCTGACCCAGCTCAAGTGGCTGGAGACCGAGGGGTCGATCGCCGCCGAGCAGATTGATCTGTCGCTGTCGAAAGTCGCCGAGGACGCCGTCAAGGAGGCGCCGGGCGAGCCCGACGACGCGGTGATCTGGGAGGAGCTCGCCCAGAAGGTCTACGCCGACACCCGTGTCACGTGGGCCTACCTGGCCTTCCTGGCCATCGCCACCCAGCTCGCGGGCATCGGCGTGCTGCAGAACTCCCCCATCCTGATCGTCGGCGCGATGGTGCTCGGCCCCGAGTTCGGCGCGGTCGCGGCCATCTGCTTCGGCCTGCTGCGCCGCAGGGGCCACCTGATCGCGACCGCGCTGCGGACGCTGGTGATCGGGTTCGCCGTGGCGATCGCGATCACCTACGCCTGCGCGCTCGTCTCTTACTGGCTCGGCTGGATCGACCTCGGCAACCTCACCAGGAACGAGGAGGTCCAGTTCATCGTCAAGCCGGACCGCTGGTCGTTCATCGTGGCGCTGCTGGCGGGCGCGGCCGGGGTGCTGTCGGTCACGGCCGGCAAGTCCTCGGCCCTGATCGGCGTCTTCATCTCGGTCACCACCGTGCCCGCCGCCGGCTACGCGGCCGTCGCGCTGGCGCTGAGCGACTGGAAGGAGGTCGCGGGGTCGGTCTCGCAGCTCGCCGTGAACATCGCCGGGATGGTCATCGCGGGCACCATCACCCTCCTGGTCCAGCGCAGATTCTGGCCTCAAGTAGGACGGCGTTCATCCGTATGACCGAGGCGCCGGCCATGGCGGCCCCGGTAGTGTCCGGCACATGCACATCCTCGCCACCGAGGGGCTGACCAAACGTTTCCCCACCGTCACCGCGGTCGACCAGCTCACGGTCACCGTGGGCGCCGGGGTCACCGGTCTGGTCGGGGCGAACGGCGCCGGCAAGTCCACGCTGATCAAGATCCTGCTCGGCCTGCTGCCGCCCACCGCCGGCGCCGCGCGCGTCCTCGACCTGGACGTCACCGCGCAGGGCGCCGAGATCCGCAGGCTCGTCGGCTACATGCCCGAGCACGAATGCCTGCCCCCCGACGTCTCCGCCACCGAATTAGTCGTCCACCTCGCCCGCATGTCCGGGCTGCCACGAACCGCCGCCCGCGAGCGCGCCGCCGACGTCCTGCGCCACGTCGGCCTGGCCGAAGAGCGCTATCGCGCCGTCGGCACCTACTCCACCGGCATGAAACAGCGGGTGAAGCTGGCCCAGGCGCTCGTCCACGACCCCAAGCTCATCTTCCTCGACGAGCCCACCAACGGCCTCGACCCGCGCGGCCGCGACGAGATGCTGACGCTGATCAGGCGCATCGGCACCGAGTTCGGCATCAGCGTCCTGGTCACCTCCCACCTGCTGGGCGAGCTGGAGCGCGTCTGCGACCACGTGATCGTCATCGACGCCGGGCGGCTGCTGCGCTCGTCCGCGATCGGCGAGTTCACCCAGGCCACGCAGACCGTGACGGTCGAGGTCGACGAGGGCCTCGACGAGCTGGCCGCCCGCCTGGCCGCCGACGGGCAGACCGTCTCGCGTCAGGGGCGCCTGCTGGTGATCAAGGTGCTGGGGCCCGAGACGTACGACGCGATCCGCGACGCCGCCGTCGACCTGGACCTGTGCCTGATCCGCCTCGAAGAGGGCCGCCACCGCATCGAGGACGTCTTCAGGGATGAGGTCGCACATGTCTGAGATTTACGACATCGGCTATCGGCACTACGACGGTCCCCGACTCGGCCGGGGCTACTCGGCCAGGGCGCTGGCCGTGCACAGCCTGCGCGGCATCTTCGGTCTCGGCCGCCCGGCGCGCAGCAAGGTCGTGCCGTTCGCCCTGGTCGCCATCATGATGCTGCCGGCGGTCGTGAACATCGCCATGATGGCGCTGGTGCAGCAGCGCGGCATCCCCTACAGCGGGTTCGCCGTGGTCATGCAGGCCGTGGTGGCGATCTTCCTGGCCGCGCAGGCGCCCACCGTCGTCGCGCCCGACCTGCGCCACCGCGTGCTGCCGCTCTACCTGTCGCGCCCGGTCTCCGTCGCCGAGTACGTCGGCGCCAAGGTCGTGGCCATGACCGTGGCGGTGTTCGCGCTGGTCGCGGCCCCGCTCACGCTGATCTTCGTGGGCGAGCTGGTGGTGGACATGCCGGGGCCGCCGGCCACCGGCGAGTTCCTGGGCGCGGTCGTGATGGCGCTGGCGCTGGCGCTGCTGCTGTCGGCGTTCGGGCTGGCGCTGGCCTCGTTCACGCCGCGGCGCGGGCTCGGCGTGGCCTCGGTCATCACCGTCTACCTGCTGTCGTTCGGGTCGGTTCCGCTGATCTACGGCACGCTGTACTCGTCGGGCAACGAGTCCGTGGCTCCCTGGGCGTGGCTGATGAGCCCGTTCTGGCTGGTCGACTCCGTACAGGTCTGGCTGTTCGACACCCCGCGGCACTCCATCGAGAGCGCGCCCTACCCGAACGGCCCCGCCTCGGCGGCGGTGCTGGTGGTGCTGATCGGCCTCGCCCTGCTCGCGCTGGGGCTGCGCTACAGGAAGGCGGCCGCGCAATGAAGATCGAGCTCTCGCAGGTCTCCCGCTGGTACGGCAACGTGGTGGCGGTCAACGACGTCACGATGACCATCGGCCCGGGCGTCACGGGCCTGCTCGGCCCGAACGGCGCCGGCAAGTCGACCCTCCTGCACATGATGGCCGGCTTCCTGGCCCCGTCGGGCGGCACGGTCACGCTGGACGGCACCAAGGTCTGGAAGAACCACCACATCTACCGAAATATCGGCCTAGTTCCCGAAAAGGAGGGCGTGTATGGCTTCCTGACCGGCTGGCAGTTCGTCCTCTCGGCCGCCCGCCTGCACGGCCTGGGCAACCCGGAGGAGGCCGCCCGCAAGGCCCTGGCCACGGTGGAGATGGAGGAGCCCAAGGACCGGCGGGTCGAGACGTACTCGAAGGGCATGCGCCAGCGCGTCAAGGTCGCGGCGGCGCTCGTCCACGACCCGCCCGTGCTGCTGCTCGACGAGCCGTTCAACGGCATGGACCCGCGCCAGCGCATGCACCTCATGGACCTGATCCGCGCCATGGGCACGGCCGGCAAGACGATCCTGTTCAGCTCCCACATCCTGGAGGAGGTCGAGCGGGTCGCCCAGCACATCGAGGTCCTGGTGGCCGGGCGGCACGCGGCGTCCGGGAACTTCCGCGAGATCAGGCGCCTGATGACGGACCGGCCCCACCTGTTCATGATCCGCTCCAGCGACGACAGGAAGCTCGCCGCCGCCCTCGTACGCGACGACTCGACCGGCGGCATCGCGCTGCGCCCGGAGGGCCTGGAGGTCCAGGCCACCGAGCTCCGCCGCTTCACCCGTCTCCTGCCCCGGGTCGCCCAGGCCGAGGGTGTGCGCCTGCACCAGGTCTCCCCGGCGGACGAGGACCTGGAGAGCGTCTTCTCCTACCTGATCAACAGGAGCACCTGACCATGAACACAGTCGTCGCCGGCATCACCTACCGGGCCCTGCTGGGCCGCCGGCGGATCCTCCTGCTCCTGCTGCTCCCGCTGGCCCTGATCGGCCTGGCCGTGATGCTGCGCGTGTTCGGCGCCGACGACCAGCGCACGACCGTCCAGCTCATGGAGAACTTCGCGCTCGGCACCATGCTCCCGCTGCTGGGCCTGATCGCCGGCACCGGCGTCATCGCCCCGGAGATCGACGACGGCACGATCATCCACCTGATGTCCAAGCCGATCTCCCGCCCGGTCATCGCCCAGACGAAGTTCCTGGTGGCGGTCACGCTGCTGGCCTTGTTCGCGACCGTGCCGACGTACGTGGCGGCCTGGATCCTGGTGGGCAACGAGGACGGCATCGCCCCAGGCTTCGCCGTGGGCTCGCTGGTGGCCGGCATCGCGTACGCGGCCGTCTTCCTCCTGCTCGGCGTCGTCACCCGGCACGCGGTCACGATCGGCATCGTCTACGCCCTGGTCTGGGAGACGCTGGTGGGCAACCTCATCGCGGGCGCCCACAAGTTCTCGATCCAGCGCTGGGGCCAGTCGATCGCCGACCAGATCAGCGACTCGGCGTTCCTCAAGACGGACGTCACGCTGGGCTTCGCCGTACCGGCCCTGCTCCTCGTCACCGTCGGCGCGGTCCTCTGGGCCGGCCAGCGGTTGCGCGCCTTCTCGCTCACGGGCGACGAGTAGACATGGATCCGGCCCGCGGGAATCCCCGCGGGCCGGATCCGAAATGTTCAGACGCAGGCCGTACGCACCACGTCGGCCAGCCGGCCCGCCACCTGCGTGGCGTGCTCCTCCGACGCGGCCTCGACCATGACCCGGATCATCGGCTCGGTCCCGCTCGGCCTGATCAGGACCCGGCCGGTCTCCCCCAGCTCCGCCTCCGCCTCCGCCACCGCGGCGACGAGTTCGGGCACCGAGGACTTGCCCTTGTCCACGTCCTTGACGTTGATCAGGATCTGCGGCAGCGGCGTCATCACCGCGGCCAGCTCCTTCAGCGGCACCCCCGACTTGGCCATCACGCCCAGCAGGTGGAGCGAGGTGAGCAGGCCGTCACCGGTGGTGGCGTGGTCGAGCATGATGACGTGGCCCGACTGCTCGCCGCCGAGGTTGAAGCCGTCGGACTTCATCCGCTCCAGCACGTAACGGTCACCCACCGCGGTCTCCACCACGGTGATCCCGGCATCGCGCATGGCCAGCTTGAAGCCGAGGTTCGACATCACAGTCGCGACCACGGTGTCCTTGGCCAGCAGGCCCTCGCCGTGCATGGCGGCGGCCAGGATGGCCATGATGTGGTCACCGTCGATGATCGAGCCCGTGTGGTCGACCGCCAGGCAGCGGTCGGCGTCGCCGTCGTAGGCCACGCCCAGGTCCGCCCCGCGCGAGATGACCACCTGCTGGAGCTTGTCCAGGTGGGTGGAGCCGTAACCGGCGTTGATGTTGAGGCCGTCGGGCCGCGCGCCGATGGCCTCGACCCTGGCTCCCGCGCGCACCAGCGCCTCCGGAGCCACCATGTGGGCGGCGCCGTGGGCGCAGTCGACCACGATGTTCAGGCCGTCGAGCGTGGCACTCATCGTGGTCAGCACGTGGGAGATGTAGCGGTCGGCCTCGCCGTACGCGTCGCGCACGCGGCCCACGCCGGAGCCGACCGGGAAGCTCCACTCCTCGCCCAGCCGCCGCTCGATCTCGTCCTCGACCACGTCGGACAGCTTGAAGCCGCCGCGGGCCAGGAACTTGATGCCGTTGTCGGGCGCGGGGTTGTGCGACGCCGAGAGCATGACGCCGAGGTCGGCGCCGAGCGCGGCGGTGAGGTGGGCGACGGCCGGGGTGGGCAGCACGCCGAGGCGCAGCACATCCACTCCAGACGCCGCGAGGCCGGCGACCACGGCGGCCTCGAGAAACTCTCCCGAGGCACGCGGGTCCCGGCCCACGACCGCTACCGGACGGCGTCCGGTAGCGGCGAACGCGCCTGCATCGCCGAGGACATGAGCCGCCGCCACGGAAAGATCCATGGCGAGCTCGGCTGTGAGGTCGCGACCCGCGACCCCACGTACCCCGTCGGTGCCGAAAAGGCGCGCCAATTTAGCGCTTGCTGTACTGCGGAGCCTTGCGGGCCTTCTTGAGGCCGTACTTCTTCCGCTCCGTGGCGCGGGCGTCACGGGTGAGGAAGCCGGCCTTCTTCAGCGGCGGCCGGTTGACTTCGACGTCCAGGATCGCCAGGGCGCGGGACAGGCCCATGCGCAGCGCGCCGGCCTGGCCGGTCACGCCGCCGCCGTCGATGCGCGCGATGACGTCGAACGCCTCCTCGGCGCCGAGCACCACGAAGGGCTCGTTGACGATCTGCTGGTGGACCTTGTTGGGGAAGTAGACGTCCAGCGAACGACCGTTGATCGTCCACTTGCCGGTGCCGGGGACGATGCGCACGCGGGCGATCGCCTCCTTACGGCGGCCGGTGCCGTACGAGTTGCCCGTGGTGACGGGCTTGCGCACGGGAGCGTCAGCGCTGGCGGCGGACTCGGTGGTGTACTCGGACGGGAAGTCCTCGCTGGAGACTTCCTCCAGCTCGGCCGTCTCTACGACCGTCTCGACACCGGTGGGCTCAGCCACGGTTCTCCTCTAACTCTTTCGAACTACTACTGGGCGATCTGGGTGATCTCGAACGGCACCGGCTGCTGGGCCTGGTGCGGGTGCTCGGAACCCGCGTAGACCTTCAGCTTCTTGGCCATCTTCCGACCGAGGGAGTTCTTCGGCAGCATGCCCTTCACGGCCTTCTCGACGGCCTTGTCGGGGCGCTTGTCCATGAGCTCGCCATAGCTGACGGAACGCAGACCGCCCGGGTAGCCCGAGTGGCGGTACGCCTTCTTCTGCTCACGCTTGTTACCGCTCAGCGCGATCTTGTCGGCATTGATGACGATGACGAAGTCACCCGTGTCGACGTGGTTCGCGAAGATCGGCTTGTGCTTGCCGCGGAGCAGGGTCGCGACGTGGCTGGCCAGCCGGCCCAGCACGACATCGGTCGCGTCGATGACGTACCACTGACGCTGGACGTCGGCGGGCTTCGGTGAGTACGTGCGCACGGTCGTAGCCTTCTTTATGCTCGCGTCTTCGGCGCTGTCGGATGCGACAGCCACATTTGTCGGTCGGTGCGGGCACACGACGGCCCGGACCTTCCGTCTCCGCAACACGGGAGATGACGCCGGACGCGCCGCGCATTGGTCGCGCTGGACCTATGCACACAACGAACCTAAGCTACCCGCCCAATGGCGTGCAGGTCAAAGTGACCGGTAACCCGAAGCGAGTCTACCCGACCGCAGAACGGTTCGATTTCGTTTCCCTGGGACCTCTTCTTTCCCAGGACCCGACATCCCTATCGTTAGCGGCGGTATGTGGCAGAACACTCACACCCGGCAAACCCAGCGGGGCCCACGGCGCCGGAGCCACCTGGGTGTGCTGACCTGCCTCATGGCGGTCCTCTTCACGGGCGTGCTGATCGGCCGGCTGATCGACGACGCGGAGCCGGCCCCCCACATCTACCTCAACGAGACCGCCCCGCCCGCGGCCGCCACCGCCAACCCCGCGCCGACGGCGGCGAAGAAGGCGCAACCGCAGGTCGACCGGATCCCCCGGGGTGTCACGACCAAGAAGATCCCGAGCGAGGCCGCCACACCCAGGCCGACCAGGACGCCCGAAGGGCAGATCCCCGGCTTCAACTCGCACGACGACCCCGCGGTGCTCGGCGACCAGGACGACGGCGTGCGGGTGCTGGCCGGCATGGCGTACGAGGTCGTCTCCCTGACCAACACCGCCCGGGCCAGGCGCGGCTGCGGGCCGCTCAGGGTGGACGACGGGCTCACCCGGTCCGCGCGTACGCACTCGCTGGAGATGGCCCGTACCGGGCGGCTCTCGCACAACTCCCCCGACGGCGCCTCGCCCTGGGACCGGATGGAGCGCGCCGGATACCGCTGGGGCGCCGCCGAGAACATCGGCGCCGGCTACAGCACGCCCGATGAGGCGGTACGCGGCTGGATGGACAGCCCCGACCACCGCAAGAACATCCTGGACTGCCGCCTGAAGGCCATCGGAGTCGGCGTCGCCTCCGGCCCCGGCGGGCTGTGGTGGACCCAGGACTTCGGAACCCAATGACAAACCTCACGGTAATGTCTCCGCATGGGTTCTCCCCAAGAACGTGAAAACGGCACGGGCGACGCTCCCTTCGCCCCCTTCGGCCCCGGCCCCGCCGGCGGCGCCCCCTACGGGATGGGTGGCTCCCCCAGGAGCGGCCCGCCCAACGGCGGCGGCCCCGCAGGCGGCGGACCCGCGGACGGCGGCCCGGCAGGTCGTCGCCCCGCAGGTGGCGACCCCGCGGGCGGCAGCCTAGGGGGCGCATTCAACGGCGGCGGCCCGGCGGGCGGCGCCTTCAACGGCGGCGGTTCCACCGGCGGCCCGTTCAACGGCGACGGACCGGCGGGCGGCGGGCCCGCGGGCCCGTTCAACGGCGGCTCGTTCAACGATGGCCCGTTCAACGGCGGCTCGTTCGACGGCGGCGCGCCGATGAGCGGCGCGCCCGGCGACGGCGGGCCCTCCCGTGGCCGGCGAGGCCGCGGCGGTAGCCACGCGGGCGGCCCCCCGGCGCCCGGCACCTTCGGAGACGACCCATTCGCCGCAGGCCCCGCAGGCCCCGCAGGCGGCCAGCGACCCGGCGGCCCCCCTGGCGACGGCTCGTTCGGAGGCGGCTCGTTCGGCGCAGGCCCCGCAGGCGGCCCGTCCGGTGGCGGGCCGTCCGGTGGCGGCCCATCCGGTGGCCGCCCCTCCGGCGGACGCGACCCCTTCGGCGGCGGTGGCGCCTTCGGCGGGGGTGACGCGTTCGGCGGCGGCGGAGGCGCGTTCGGCGGCGCACCGTCCGGCGACGGTCCGGGAAGCGGCGCCCCGGGAGCGGGCGACCCCACGGACGACGGCCCCGCGACCGGCAAGTCCCGCCGCTCCCGCAAGGAGCGCAAGGGCAAGGACAAGGAAGCCTCCGCCGACGACGGCTCCACCAAGGAAGACGCCGCCGGCGACACCACGAGGGCACCACAGAGCAAGGTCGGCTGGAGCCCCTACGACGAGGGCAAGCGCTCGCGCGCCCCGCTGTGGGCCGCGCTCAGCGGCATCGCGGTGCTCGGCCTGCTCGGCGGCGGCCTCGCGCTGATGTGGAACACCGACGACCCAGTCACCGCCGAGACCACCGCCGCACGCCAGACCTCGGCGCCGCTCCCCTCACCCCCACCCGGCAAGTACGGCTACGCCGCCGAGCGCAGCACCGACCCTGACCCGATCTCGGTCAAGGAGGTCTTCGGCTCGAAGAAGAAGCTCTCCGTCTCCGGCCGCAGCTACGAGATGACGATCACCAGCAAGGACAAGAAGTGCACTGACGGCGCCCTGGGCGACGCGCTCCACAAGGCGCTCAAGGCCGCCAAGTGCACCCAGTTCGTACGCGCGAGCTTCCGCGACAAGGACGGCAAGGTCATCGGCACGGTCGGCGTGGCCAACCTCAGCTCCAGCAAGCAGGCGAGCAAGGTGGCCAAGGCCGGCGACACGAAGAACTACGTCAAGCCGCTGGCGGGCAAGGACACCGTCACCAAGTTCCTCGGCTCGGGCAGCGGCGGCGCGAAGATCTCGACGTACGGCCACTACGCGATCTTGTACTGGTTCCAGAACAAGGACGGCACCAAGCCCGACTCGAAGGGGTCGAAGCGGATTTCCGAGGCCATCAACGACATCACCAAGGCCACCTTGTTCCTGGCCCTGGACAACCGGGCACTCACCGGAAGTCCGCTGGGCTGAACCGGGCATTGAGCGTCAAATGTGCCTGAAGGGGATGCCGGATACCTCTGGGAACACCCATACCGACATAACGATCTCGCTACTCTCGCTAGGCTCCAGCTATGCGTGGCCAGGAACCCGGGTCTGAGCACGATCGCAGGGAAGCCGACCGCTCGGCCGTCCCCGCGACGCCACCGCCGAGCTTCGGCCAGACCAGCGGGCGAGACGTTCCACCGGCGTCCACACCGTCCGATGAGGCGGCGGACGCCGAGGCGCGTCCCGTCCCTCCCGTCTTGCAGGGGCCCCCTCCGCCGGATCTGCCCGATCTGCCCGGTCCGGAGGGGCCGCCCGGCGCCCAGCCGTGGGAGGTGCCGGGCGGCGACGACGACATCCCGTACGACTGGTTCTCCGACCCCACCAACCCCGAGGTGATCCCACCGGAGCCCTTCGGCGCGCCGCAGCCCGGCCACCGACCGCCGGGCCTGCCGCACGAGGAGCACCAGCCGTTCGTCCCGGCACAGGCCGGCCAGCACGCCTTCGGCCCGCCACACACCGACGCCCCGCCCTTCGGCGCACCGGAGACCACCCCCACGCCCTTCGGCACACCCAATCCGGACCACGCGCCCTTCGGCGCGCCCGAGCCCGACCACGCCACCTTCGGCACGGCCAATCCGGACCTCGCGCCCTTCGGCACGCCCGAGCCCAACCCCGCTCCCTTCGCCGCGCCTGAGCCCGACCACGCGCCTTTCGGCCCGCCCGAGACGGACCACACGGCCCTCGGCACGCCCGAGACCGACCACACGGCCTTCGGCACGCCCCAGACCGGCCACACGGCCTTCGGGGTGGAGGCCGCCCACGCCTGGCCCGGCGAGCCGCACACGCCTCAGGCAGCGAGCGACCAGACCCAGCCCGGGCGGCTCCACGACATCCGCCCGTGGGACGAGCCGAAGCAAGCCCCCGGCGAGCAGCCCGGCAGCTGGCCGGTCGAGCCGGTGGTGCCCGGTGCGCCGCCCTGGGAGCCGCCGCCCGCGTTCACCGCCGCCGCGGCGGGCATGCCGGTCTGGCCCGCACCCGTCACCGACCCGAACGCCGTGCCACCCTGGCCGGCCGCCACGGGCGAGCTGGTGGCCGAGCCAGACGCCGACGAGCCGAGCCCGCCCTTCGACCCGAACGCCACCAACCCGGAGGGCTTCACCCGCCCGGCCCACTTCTTCGCCCCGAACGCCGCAGAACGGGACACCGCCCAGCACCCCACGGCAGCCCAGCACCCGGCATCCGGCCCGAACCCAATTCCGAACCCGAACCCGAACCACCCCACACCCGCCCAGCCGGGCACCCCACAGCCCGACAGCACCCACACGGACCCGGACACCACGCAGTCCGCCACCGTCCCCCCGGCCCCGGCCCCGGCCGCCCCGCACCTCCCCGAGCCCGACGACTCAGGCGACACCCGGCCGGGCCTCCGGCTCCCGGCAACCGCCCACTCAGACGACTCGGAAGCGGCCCGACCGGACACCCGGCCACCGGCCCCGGCCGGGCCCGACGCCACACCCGACCGCAAGGTCCCCCTGTCCGCCCCCGTGGCGGAGCACGCCGACACCCGCCCCGCCGTCCCCAACGACCCCGCCCGGCAGCAGGACGACACCACCCGGCCGGCCCACTACTTCGACCCGAACGCGGCCAGGCGCGACCCCGCCAACCCGTCCATCCGCCCCCCGGAGCCCGGCGACGTACCCGTCTGGCCTCCCATCCCCCCTGCCGGTGACAAGCTGCCCGAGCTCCCGTTCTCCAGAGACACCTGGGGCCAGAAGGCCTCGACCTCCCTCGACCTGCCCACGCCCCCCACGGGCAGCCCCGCGTTCCCACCGGGAGCGTTCAAGCAGCCTCCGTTCCAGACCCCGCCCCCACCCCCGCCTCCGGGCAAGAGCAAGCGGGCCCTGCTGGTGACGCTGGGGGCGCTGGCGCTGGCCGGCGTGGCGACGGGCGGATTCTTCGCCTACCAGACCGTGAGCCCCGGGACGCCCACGGCGGCCGAGTCCCGCCCCGCCGTGTCCACCCCGCCGACCGACACGGAGCCGTCCGCCGCCCCGCCCGCCGACGGGGCCGGCACGTCCGTGCTCAACTCCGAGCAGACCGACCCGCAGAAGCTGTCGCTGTCGGAGGCGTTCCCGAAGAAGAAGGTGAGCGCGGCCGGCACGACGTTCACCAGGGTCAAGGCAGACATGGAGACGACCTGCGACAAGGCCGCCACCGGGGACTTCGCCGACGCGCTGAAGGAGCAGAAGTGCAGCCGCGTGCTGCGGGCCACGTACGTCGACAGCAAGCGCCGCTACGCCGTCACCACCGGCATCGCCGTGCTGCCTGACAAGGACGCCGCCGCCACCGCCGACCAGGCGAAGAACCTCTCCCGCAACATCTGGTTCCGCCCGCTCCCGGGCGCCTCCGGCTCGGGCGGCGAGCGCGTGCACATCGCCGGCGGCTACGCGGCGGGCCTGGTCTGGGGCCGCTACATCGTCTTCAGCTACGCCACCCACGCCGACGGCCACACCCCGGCGGCCAAGGAGAAGACGCTGCCCAAGGTCAGCGGCGCGTTCCGCGACCAGACCTCGCTCGTGCTGGAACGCCGCATCACCGGCAACTGATCACTCGGACGCCGTACGCACTCGCCGCGTGGCCTGGGCCCGCGCGGCGAGCTCGGCCTCCGGCGGGTAGCCGACCTCCTCCAGGCACAGCCCGTGCGCCGGAGCCACGTGCACGGCGGAGTCGCGTACGGCCCGCGTCAGCACCTCGCCCGGCCACTCCACCGGCCGCCGCCCGTCCCCGGCCGCCAGCAGCGACCCGACCAGCGCCCGCACCATCGAGTGGCAGAACGCGTCCGCCACCACGGTGGCCACCAGCACCCCGTCCGCCTGCCGCACCCAGTCCAGCCGCTGCAGCTCCCGGATCGTCGTGGCCCCCTCGCGCTTCTTGCAGAACGCCGCGAAGTCGTGCTCGCCGAGCAACCGCGCGGCGGCCGCGTTCAGCGCCCCGAGATCCAGCGGCCGGTTGTGCCAGACCACCTCTCGCCGCCGCAGCGGGTCGACACCGCCCGGGCCGTCACCCACCCGGTACGCGTACCGCCGGAACATCGCCGAGAACCGTGCGTCAAAGCCCTCAGGAGCCACCGAGACCCGATAAATCCGTACATCTGGCTCCAGGACCCCACCGAGCCGTCTCACGAGCGCAGAGAGCCGCTCATCGACGCCCAGCGGCCCCCGGTTCCCGTCGAGCTCGCCCAGCGACCCCTCGGCCACGTCCACGTGCGCGACCTGCCCCCGCGCGTGCACCCCCGCGTCGGTACGCCCCGCCACGGTCAGCTCGGCCGGCCCGCCGAGCCGCAGGATCCGCCCGAGCGCCTGCTCGATCTCCCCCTGCACCGTACGCAGCCCCGGCTGCCTGGCCCATCCCGAGAAGTCGGTCCCGTCGTACGCGAGGTCGAGGCGGAGCCGTACCACGATGATCCTCCCTAGATATGGAAAACGGGCCCGAACCCCCGCAAGGGGATCCGGGCCCGTCTCGTCCGGCCTGGAAGATCAGGCCTCGTCCTTCTTCGCCTCGGCGGGAGCCTCAGCGGCCTCGGCGGCCGGGCTCTCCTCGGCGGCGGCCTCGGGAGCCTCAGCAGCCTCGGCCTTGGCCTCGGCGGCCTCCTCGCCCTCCGGCGCCTCGGTCTCCTCGGCGGCCGGCGCGGGGGCAGCGGCGGGAGCCTCGGTGCGGCGGGTCGTGACGCCGTTCAGCGGCTCGGTCACCAGCTCGATGACCGCCATGGGGGCGTTGTCGCCCTTACGCGCACCGATCTTGGTGATGCGGGTGTAGCCACCGGGACGCTCGGCGAACGTGGTCGCGATCTCGGTGAAGAGGTGGTGCACGACGCCCTTGTCCCGAACGACGGTCAGGACCTGACGCCGGTTGTGGATGTCGCCCTTCTTCGCCTTGGTGATCAGGCGCTCCGCCAGCGGGCGCAGGCGCTTGGCCTTCGCGACCGTCGTACGGATCTTGCCGTGGCGGAACAGATCGGTGGCGAGGTTCGCCAGGATCAGCCGCTCGTGCGCCGGGCTGCCGCCAAGACGTGCACCCTTGGTGGGCTTGGGCATGGTCTTTCTCCTCCTGGATTAACCCGCCCCGGCCGTACCAGGTACCGGAGTCGGGCCGGACCGCGGTCGCTCGCGCGGTCCGTTATTGAACCCCGCGCCGCACGGCGACGCGGGGAAAAGCGAAGATCAGTACTGCTCGGTCTCGACGTACGCGCTGTCGTCGTCGTCGTAGCCGCCGCCGGCCACCGCGCTCGGGTCGAACCCGGGCGGGGAGTCCTTGAGCGCCAGCGACATCTCGTGCAGCTTCTGCTTGACCTCTTCGATCGACTTGGCGCCGAAGTTCCTTATGTCGAGCAGGTCCTGCTCGCTGCGGGCGACGAGCTCACCCACGGTGTGGATGCCCTCGCGCTTGAGGCAGTTGTAGGAGCGAACGGTGAGGTTCAGCTCCTCGATCGGCAGCGCCAGGTCGGCGGCCAGGGCGGCGTCGGTCGGCGACGGGCCGATGTCGATGCCCTCGGCCTCGACGTTGAGCTCGCGGGCCAGGCCGAAGAGCTCGACGAGGGTCTTGCCGGCGGAGGCCACCGCGTCGCGGGGCTTCATCGCGGGCTTGGTCTCGACGTCGAGGATGAGGCGGTCGAAGTCGGTACGCTGCTCGACTCGGGTCGCCTCGACCTTGTAGGTGACCTTGAGCACCGGGGAGTAGATCGAGTCGATCGGGATCCGGCCGATCTCCTGACCCGGCTGCTTGTTCTGGGCGGCGGAGACGTAGCCGCGACCGCGCTCGACGGTCAGCTCCATCTCCAGCTTCGCCTTCCCGTTGAGGGTGGCGATGCGGAGCTCGGGGTTGTGCACCTCGACACCGGCCGGAGGCGCGATGTCGGCGGCGGTGACCTCACCCGGGCCCTGCTTGCGCAGGTACATCACGACCGGCTCGTCGTGCTCGGAGGAGACGACCAGCTCCTTGAGGTTGAGGATGATGTCGGTGACGTCTTCCTTGACCCCGGGAACGGTCGAGAACTCGTGCAGGACGCCCTCGATGCGGATGCTCGTCACGGCCGCGCCCGGGATGGACGACAGCAGCGTGCGACGCAGCGAGTTGCCGATGGTGTAGCCGAAGCCCGGCTCCAGCGGCTCGATGACGAATCGGGACCGGGTCTCGTCGATCGACTCTTCGAGAAGAGTCGGACGCTGAGCGATCAGCATGTTCGGGTTCTCCCCTTTTCGTGTGGCGCCCGCTATATGACGCCACTCCGATAAACAGCCTAGCCCGGGTGCGGTCTCCCACACCCGGACCGGACGAGTGACTACTTACTTCGAGTAGTACTCGACGATGAGCTGCTCCTGGACCTGGGTGTCGATCTGCTGGCGAACCGGCAGCTGGTGAACCAGGACGCGGAGCTTGTCCGGCACGACGCCGAGCCACGCGGGAACCGTGCGCTCGCCGGCGGTGGCGCGAGCCACCTCGTACGGCAGCAGGTTGCGCTTGGTCTCGCGGACCTCGATGATGTCGTGCTCGCGAACGCGGTAGGACGGGATGTCGACCTTCTTGCCGTTCACCAGGAAGTGCCCGTGACGGACCTGCTGGCGGGCGGCGTCGCGCGACTGGGCGAAACCGGCGCGGTAGACGACGTTGTCGAGACGGCTCTCCAGGATCTGGAGCAGCACCTCACCCGACTTGCCCGTCTTGCCCGCGGCCTCCTCGTAGTAGTTGTGGAACTGCTTCTCGAGGACGCCGTAGATGCGCCGGGTCTTCTGCTTCTCGCGAAGCTGAAGCTGGTACTCGGTGTCCTTCGGACGACCGCGGCCGTGCTCACCCGGCGGGTAAGGACGGATCTCGATGGGGCACTTGGCGGACTCACACTTGCTGCCCTTGAGGAAGAGCTTGGTCTTCTCGCGACGGCAGAGCTTGCAGTCCGCGCCCGTGTAACGAGCCATTTCTCTGTATCTCCTGGGCTAATTCAGACGCGGCGGCGCTTCGGCGGCCGGCAACCGTTGTGCGGAACCGGGGTGACGTCCTGGATCGAGCCCACCTCGAGGCCGGTGGCCTGCAGCGAGCGGATCGCGGTCTCACGGCCGGAGCCGGGACCCTTGACGAAGACGTCGACCTTGCGCATGCCGTGCTCCATGGCGCGGCGAGCGGCGTTCTCGGCGGCCATCTGAGCGGCGAACGGGGTGGACTTACGGGAGCCCTTGAAACCCACGTGGCCGGCGCTGGCCCAGGAGATCACGTTCCCGTTCGGGTCGGTGATCGAGACGATCGTGTTGTTGAACGTGCTCTTGATGTGGGCGTGCCCATGAGCGACGTTCTTCTTCTCCTTGCGGCGCACCTTCTTAGGCGCACCCTGGCGGCTCTTAGGAGGCATTCTTTGCCTTCACTCCTGAGGTCTTCGGTCCCGCGGCTGCGTGGACTACTTCTTACCGGGCTTCTTCTTGCCGGCGACGGTCTTCTTCTTGCCCTTACGGGTGCGCGCGTTGGTCTGCGTGCGCTGACCGTGCACGGGCAGGCCCTTGCGGTGCCGGATGCCCTGGTAGCAACCGATCTCGATCTTGCGACGGATGTCGGCCTGAACCTCACGGCGCAGGTCACCCTCGATCTTGAAGTTCGCCTCGATGTAGTCACGCATCGGGACGAGCTCGGTGTCGCTGAGCTGGTGGACCCGAAGGTCACCGCTGACACCGGTGGCCTCGAGGATCTCCTGGGCGCGGGTGCGGCCGATTCCGTAGATGTAGGTGAGAGCGATCTCCAGCCGCTTGTCGCGGGGGAGGTCGACGCCAACCAGGCGAGCCATGGTCGGGCATTCTCCTTCTTTGTGGCGGAGGTCTTGCGCCTCACAACCCCTCCCCAATGCCCGGGGTGAGGGCCCCGGCCTCCGACCGGGGGTCTCCTGAGTGGTTCGACCGGAGTCGCCTGCTCAGGCGTGACACGCGATTACTGACTCAGGCTCCTCATGCGTCGAGCCCGCTCCCTGATGGGGCGGACTCGGAGGAGCCTTGCGGCGACTAACCCTGGCGCTGCTTGTGGCGCAGGTTGTCGCAGATCACCATGACGCGACCGTGCCGGCGAATCACCTTGCACTTGTCGCAGATCTTCTTGACGCTCGGCTTTACCTTCATTGTCCTTCGTGTTCCTCAGACGTTGCTTCCTTGCGAGCGAAGCTCGCGCCTCACGGCGGAATGTCCTCGCTACGCTGCGGATTCAGTCGTTACTTGTATCGGTAGACGATCCGCCCACGACTAAGGTCGTAGGGGCTCAGTTCAACGACAACCCGGTCGTCAGGCAGGATCCGGATGTAGTGCATCCGCATCCGTCCGCTGATGTGGGCCAGGACCTTATGGCCGTTGTCGAGCTGAACCCGGAACATGGCGTTCGGGAGCGACTCGACCACAGTGCCCTCGATCTCGATGGCGCCGTCTTTCTTGGCCAAAATTCCTCGCGTTTCACTGATCGGTCGTCTGAGGCTCCGGTTCACTACGCAGCCGCGACCTTCACGCTTCGAAGAGAGCGACGATCAGCGAAGATCGCCGACGCGTGATAGTCATAGTGAGCCGACTAAGGAGTGTACGACACCTGAGCCCAAAACGCGAAACGCGTGCCAGGTGTCCTGACACAACCATGTAAGAGTGTACCCCACGCTCCGCGCGACAGCCCCCACTCCGGCATGGCGGAAGGCCCGCCGGAGATTCTCGGCGGGCCTTCCGCGGAACGGGGGCCTCCTAGTAGATGCGGTGTGCCGAACCGCAGTACTTGTCCTTGCCGCCCCAGCAGGTGTAGGTGTAGATCTTCGAGATCCCCTTGCCCGACCAGGTCTTGTCGTACGAGCCGTTCCACTTGCGGTAGAACTTGTGCCACTTGCCGCCGGAGTAGTACTTGAACCAGACGTAGCCGTACTTCGGCGAGTACTCCTTGCCGTACCACCGGGTGTAGACCTTCTTGCCCGACTTGTAGGTCTTGCCGTAGGTGTAGGCCTTGTTGTTGCTGGAGTAGTACTTGCCCCAGCTACCCATGGAGCTGGTCGCCTGAGTGGCGGTCGTGGTGGCGGTGGTGGCCTGGGCGGCGGGGGCGACAGCGAGTCCGGTGACGGCGATCGAGCCGGCGAAGGCGGCTGCTGCAAGGACCTTACGCATTTGGTTTCCTTCGTGAGTGGTGTTCTCGACACACCTCACGTTAGGAATCCGGACGTATCCGGACTGCGGACGAATGCACACAGTGCACTAGTGCACAAAGTCCTCAGGAGCGCTTCGGATGGCCGTTGCCGAAGATGGTGCTCATCAGCAGGATCACGCCCCACGGGCCCATGACCCACAGCGGCCACGGATAGACCAGGTCACCCGACGTGATGCTCACGATCAGCCAGATCACCCAGTTGATGCCGCTGGCCACGGCCCAGGCGCTCCAGGCCGCCATCATCCCCGAATGCATGCGGCGCTGCTCCGGCGCCGGCGCGGGGGCCGCCCTGGCGGGCAGGTGGCGCATGTCCACATCGGGCAGGTCAACCGTCAGCTTGGCCAGCTCACCGTAGGTCTTGCTGCGGTAGAGCTCCTCAAGCCGCTCGTTGAACTCCTCCATCGTGATGCGGCCCTGCGCGGTGTGCTCGCGGAGGATGGCGGCGACACGATCGCGGTCGACGTCGGAGGCACGCATCTCGGGGCTGTTCGCCATCCCACCCACTCCCGGCTAGTTCTGCAGTTGGGTCAGGCGCTCTTTGCCCCCGTCCAGGGCGGTAAGCACCCAAGGACCATTATGTGTCACGGCGACGCTGTGCTCGAAGTGTGCGGAGTGCTTGCCGTCAATCGTGACCACGGTCCAGTCGTCGGCCAGCACGCGGGTGCGCTCGGTGCCCAGGTTCACCATGGGCTCGATGGCCAGGCACATGCCCTCCTCCAGCACCGGGCCGCGGCCGGGCTTGCCGTGGTTGGCGATCCACGGGTCCATGTGCATCTCGGTGCCGATGCCGTGGCCGCCGTACTCGGGCGGGATGCCGAAGCGGCCCTGCGACTTCACGTACCGCTCGACCTCGTAGCCGATGTCCGACAGGTGGCGGCCCGGGGTCAGCGCGGCGATGCCGCGCCACATGGCCTCCTCCGTGATCCGCATCAGCTCGGTCAGCTTGGGGTCCACCTCGCCGACCGGTACGGTCACCGCCGAGTCGCCGTGCCAGCCGTCCAGGATCGCGCCGCAGTCGATGGAGATGATGTCCCCCTCGCGCAGCTTGCGGGCGTTCGTCGGGATGCCGTGCACCACCTCGTCGTTGACCGACGCGCAGATGGTCGCGGGGAAGCCCTGGTAGCCCTTGAACGACGGGATCGCGCCCTCGTCCCTGATCGCCTTCTCGGCGATGACGTCGAGGTCGAGCGGCGTCATCCCGGGCTCGACGGTACGCCTCAGCAGGTCGAGCGTGCGCCCGACCACCAGGCCGGCCGAGCGCATCTTCTCCAGCTGCTCCGGCGACTTGATCTGGATGCCGTGTCTGTTGCGTTTGAACATCTCTTGCCCCCCTGGGTCTCAACGGGCCACGGTGGGAGCCCAATTCCCCCCACAATAGCCGCGAGGTGGCACGGAAACCCGTGCCACCTCCGCAAATCGGTCGTGCTTCGGCTATCCCATGAACGGCCGGATCGCGTCCATGGCACGTTGCGTGACCTCTTCGACCGGTCCGGTCGCGTCGACGCCGACCAGGATGTCCTCGTCGGCGTAGTAGGAGACCAGCGGTGCCGTCTGCTCCTGGTAGACCTCCAGGCGGTGCCTGACGGTCTCCTCCTTGTCGTCGTCACGCTGGAACAACGCGCCCCCGCACGCGTCGCACCTGTCGTCCTTCTTGTCGTCGAACTCGACGTGCCAGATGCGCCCGCACTGGCTGCAGGTGCGCCGGCCGGCCAGTCGCCTGACCACCTCGTCGTCGTCGACGACGAGCTCGAGCACGAGGTCGAGCGCCTGGCCCCAGTCCTTGAGCATGTCGCGCAGGATCTCAGCCTGCGCGACGTTCCTCGGGAAGCCGTCGAGCAGGAAACCGTCCTGCGCGTCGTCCTCGGACAGACGGTCGCGGACCATGGCGATGGTGACCTCGTCGGGCACCAGGTCGCCACGGTCCATGAACGTCTTGGCCAGCTTGCCAAGGTCCGTGCCGCCCGAGACGTTGGCACGGAAGATGTCACCTGTCGAGATCTTCGGGATGGACAGGTTCGATGCGATGTACTGGGCCTGTGTCCCCTTACCCGCTCCGGGGGGCCCGACCAGAACGAGACGCACTACCGCAGGAAACCTTCGTAGTTACGCTGCTGCAGCTGGCTCTCGATCTGCTTCACCGTGTCCAGGCCGACGCCTACCATGATCAGAATGCTCGTCCCTCCGAACGGGAAGTTCTGGCTCGCACCGGCCACCGCAAGCGCGACGATCGGGACCATGGAGATGAGACCCAGATAGAGCGCGCCAGGCGCGGTCAGACGGGTGAGCACGAAGTTCAGGTATTCAGCCGTCGGACGGCCGGGACGGATGCCCGGAATGAAACCACCGTACTTCTTCATGTTGTCGGCGACTTCAGCGGGGTTGAACGTGATGGACACGTAGAAGTACGTGAAGAAAATGATCAGCAGGAAGAACGTGGCCATGTAGATCGGCGTGTCGCCGGTGGCCAGGTTCTGCGAGATCCAGGTGATCACCACGTTTTCGCTGGTCGAGAAGAGCGAGGTGACCAGCTGAGGCAGGTAGAGCAGCGAGGACGCGAAGATGACCGGGATGATGCCGGCCTGGTTGACCTTCAGCGGGATGTAGGTGGACGTGCCGCCGTACATCCTGCGGCCCACCATGCGCTTGGCGTACTGCACCGGGATGCGGCGCTGGGCCTGCTCGACGAACACCACGGCGGCGATCATGAAGACGCCGACGACCAGCACCACGGCGAAGGTGAACTTGTTCGCCTGGAAGATGTTGGCCAGCTCGGACGGGAAGACCGCGACGACCTGGGTGAAGATCAGGATGGACATGCCGTTGCCGACGCCACGGTCGGTGATGAGCTCACCGAGCCACATGATCACGGACGTACCGGCGGTCATGATGATGACCATCGTCACGATCTGGAAGATGTTGTCGGGGTCGAGCAGAACGTCCTGCTGGCAGTTCGGGAAGAGCTGGCCGGTACGGGCCAGCGCGATGAAGGCGGTCGACTGCAGGACGGCGAGCCCGATGGTCAGATAACGCGTATACTGCGTGATCTTGGTCTGGCCGGCCTGGCCTTCCTTCTTCAGCGCTTCGAGACGTGGAATGACGACGACGAGCAGCTGCAGAATGATGCTCGCCGTGATGTACGGCATGATGCCCAGCGCGAACACCGAAAGCTTCAGCAGCGCGCCGCCGCTGAACAGCTGGACCATCCCGTAGATGTTGCCGGTTTCGCCACTACGGGCCTGATCGAAACAGGCGGCGAGGTTCTGGACGTGGACTCCCGGAGTCGGAAGAACCGAGCCGAGACGGAAAAGCGCGATGATGCCCAGGGTGAAGAGCAACTTCTTGCGCAGGTCCGGTGTCCGGAACGCCCGGGTAAACGCGGTCAGCACGGTCCCTCCTGCGCGCCTTTACGGCGGTGTGAGTATGCGATGGTGCGGGGATCTGCCATCTGAAGTCTCATGTCAAACGAGCCGGACAGAAGCCTGCCGTCTCGCGAACTCTAACGCACTACGGGCGTGGGGGCCCATTGTCAAAGCCCCCACGCCTCGTAATAGCTCTTACAGCTCGGTAACGGAACCACCTGCAGCGGCGATCTTCTCCTTGGCGGAGGACGAGAAGGCGTGAGCCTGCACGTTCACCGCGACGGAGATCTCGCCGGTGCCGAGCACCTTCACGAGCTGGTTCTTGCGAACAGCACCCTTGGCGACCAGCGTCTCGACGGTGACTTCGCCACCCTCGGGGAACAGCTCGCCGATCCTGTCAAGGTTGACGACCTGGTAGGTCGTCTTGAACAGGGCGTTGGAGAAGCCCTTGAGCTTCGGCAGACGCCTCTGCAGCGGCACCTGGCCACCCTCGAAACCGAGGGGGACCGTCGTACGGGCGTGGCTGCCCTTGGTGCCGCGACCGGCCGTCTTGCCCTTCGACGCCTCGCCACGACCCTTGCGGATCTTGGCCTTGTTGGAGCCGGGGGCAGGACGCAGGTCGTGAATCTTGAGCGGAGCCTTGTCAGTCATGACTAGTCGACCTCTTCCACCTCGACGAGGTGCGTCACCACGGAGACCATCCCGCGAATCTCGGGACGGTCCTCCTTGACGACGACATCGCCGATTCGCTTCAGGCCAAGCGAACGCAGCGAGTCACGCTGGTTCTGCTTGCCACCGATCTTCGAGCGAACCTGAGTGATCTTCAGGCGTGCCATGACTAGCTCACCGCCTTCGCCGCCGCGGCCTCCGCGATGCCTTCGCGCTGAGCCTTCAGCATCGCCGGCGGAGCGACGTCCTCGATCGGCAGGCCACGACGGGCGGCGATCTCCTCGGGGCGCGAGAGGCCCTTCAGAGCCGCCACGGTGGCGTGCACGATGTTGATCGGGTTGTCCGAGCCGAGCGACTTGGACAGCACGTCATGGATGCCGGCGCACTCCAGGACCGCGCGCACCGGGCCACCGGCGATGACGCCGGTACCGGCCGAGGCCGGACGCAGGAAGACGACACCCGCCGCCTCCTCGCCCTGCACGGTGTGCGGGATGGTGCCCTGGATCCGAGGCACCTTGAAGAAGTGCTTCTTCGCCTCTTCGACGCCCTTGGCGATGGCCGCGGGGACTTCCTTGGCCTTGCCATAGCCGACGCCGACCAGGCCGTTGCCGTCACCGACGACCACGAGGGCGGTGAAGCTGAAGCGACGACCACCCTTCACGACCTTGGCCACTCGGTTGATCTTCACTACGCGCTCGATGTACGAGACGCCCTTGTCGGCGGCGCCACCGCGGCGATCGTCACGACGGTCCCGCCGCTCGCCACCGGTGCCGCCACCGCGACGCGGAGCTGCAGCCATCAGTGGTTCCTCATCTCAATTGCGGTCATCAGAATTCGAGCCCGCCTTCGCGGGCGCTGTCCGCCAGAGCAGCGATGCGCCCGGCGTAGCGGTTGCCACCGCGGTCGAAGACGACCGCCGTGATCCCGGCTTCCTTGGCCCGCTGAGCGAGGAGCTCGCCGACCTTCTTGGCCTTCTCCGTCTTGTCCGCCTCCAGCGTGCGCAGCGAGGGGTCCATGGTGGACGCGCTCACCAGCGTGTGGCCGACGGTGTCGTCCACGATCTGGACGAACATGTGACGGGTCGAACGGTTCACGACCAGACGCGGGCGCGCAGTCGTACCGACGACGTTCTTGCGGACGCGGCGGTGACGGCGGGCCCGCGAGACGGTGCGGGCAGCCGTGTGCTTGCTGAACGCAGTCTTCGGAGCCATGCCTACTTACCAGCCTTTCCGACCTTGCGGCGGATCTGTTCGCCCTGGTAACGCACGCCCTTGCCCTTGTACGGGTCAGGCTTGCGCAACTTGCGGATGTTGGCCGCGACCTCGCCGACCTTCTGCTTGTCGATGCCGTCCACGTGGAACAGGGTCGGCTTCTCGACGCGGAAGGTGACGCCCTCGGGGGCGTCGACGATGACCGGGTGGCTGAAGCCCAGAGAGAACTCCAGCTGCGTCGGCCCCTTGGCCTGGACGCGGTAACCCACGCCGACGATCTCAAGGCTCTTGGAGTAGCCCTGAGTGACGCCCTGCACCATGTTGGCGATCAGCGTCCGGGACAGACCGTGCAGCGCACGGACCTTGTTCTCGTCGTTCGGGCGGGTGACGGCGATGGCGCCGTCCTCGTCGCGAGCCACAGCGATGGGCTCGGCGACCGTGTGAGAAAGCGTGCCCTTCGGGCCCTTGACCTGGACATCCCGGCCGTCGATCGTGATGTCTACGCCGGTGGGCACAGGGATGGGCAGCCGTCCGATTCTCGACATGCTGTGTTCCTCCCCTCTACCAGACGTAGGCGAGGACTTCCCCGCCCACACCACGCTTGCCGGCCTGCTTGTCGGTCATGAGACCGGCGGACGTCGAGATGATCGCGACGCCCAGCCCCCCCAGGACTCGAGGCAGGTTGTCCTTCTTTGCATAAACCCGCAGACCGGGCTTGGAAACCCGGCGCAGGCCCGCGAGCGACCGCTCACGGGTGGGCCCGAACTTGAGCTCCACCACGAGGTTCTTCCCAACCTTGGCGTCCTCGACGGTCCAAGCCTGGATGTAACCCTCCTGCTGGAGGATCTCGGCGATGTGCGCCTTGATCTTCGAGTACGGCATCGACACGCTTTCGTGGTACGCCGAGTTCGCATTGCGCAGACGTGTGAGCATGTCTGCGATCGGGTCGGTCATCGTCATGGCCAGTGGCCTTCCTCGCCGCGGTTTCCAGTCGGTGAAGCGCGATGCTCTACCGGTGGACCTACGGCGTGGTCACGGACGCGGAGTGCGTCCTGTCTTCTACTACCGAATATGAGTGCCTGAGGGGCGGCGCGAGACCGCCCCTCAGGTTACCTACCAGCTCGACTTGGTGATGCCGGGCAGCTCGCCCCGGTGCGCCATCTCGCGGAAGCACACGCGGCACAGCCCGAACTTGCGGTAGACCGCACGCGGCCGGCCGCAGCGCGAGCAACGAGTGTATGCCCGGACCTCGAACTTCTGCTTGCGCCCCGCCTTGGCGATCAGCGACTTCTTCGCCATTGGATCAGGCCTCCTTGAACGGGAAGCCGAGGAGCTTCAGCAGCGCCCGGCCCTGGTCGTCGTTCTTCGCCGTGGTCACGATCGTGATGTCCATGCCCCGCGGCCGGTCGACCTTGTCCTGGTCGACCTCGTGGAACATGACCTGCTCGGTCAGACCGAAGGTGTAGTTCCCGTTGCCGTCGAACTGCTTGGGCGACAGACCGCGGAAGTCCCGGATACGGGGCAGCGCGAGCGCCAGCAGCCGGTCGAGGAACTCCCACATGCGGTCGCCGCGCAGCGTGACGTGAGCGCCGATCGGCATGCCCTCGCGCAGCTTGAACTGGGCGATGGACTTGCGCGCCCGGACGACGGCCGGCTTCTGGCCGGTGATCGAGGTGAGGTCGCGAACGGCACCCTCGATGAGCTTGGAGTCGCGAGCCGCCTCGCCGACGCCCATGTTGACCTTGATCTTGGTCAGGGCCGGGATCTGCATGACGTTCTCGATGCCGAACTGCTCGCGAAGCTGGGCCGCGATCTCCTCGCGGTACTTCGTCTTGAGTCGCGGCGTCGGGCGCTCGGTCTCAGTGGTGGTGGCAGTCATCAGCTGTCCTCACCCGTCTCGTCGGCCTTGTTGTCGACCTTCTCGTCGTCGGCCTTCTTCTCGGCGGGCTTGTCGTCCTTGAGCTTCTTCACGTTGGACACGTGGAGCGGAGCCTCCATGGTCTGCACGCCGCCGGTCTTGGCGCCGCGCGGGCCCTGGTGGGTCTCCTTGGTGTGCTTCTTGATCATGTTGACGCCCTCGACCACCACGCGGTCCTCGCGCGGCAGCGTGGCGATCACACGGCCCTTGGCACCCTTGTCCTTGCCGGCGATGACCTGAACCAGGTCACCCTTCTTCACATGCAGCTTCGGCATTACAGCACCTCCGGGGCGAGCGAGATGATGCGCATGAACTTCTTGTCGCGCAGCTCGCGGCCGACCGGGCCGAAGATACGAGTGCCACGAGGGTCACCGCTGTCCTTGATGATGACCGCGGCGTTCTCGTCGAAGCGGATGTAGGAGCCGTCGGGCCGGCGGCGCTCCTTGACCGTGCGGACGATGACGGCCTTGACCACGTCGCCCTTCTTGACGCCCGTGCTGCCCGGCAGCGCGTCCTTGACAGTGGCGACGATGACGTCGCCGATACCGGCGTAGCGTCGGCCCGAGCCACCGAGAACACGGATGCAGAGAATCTCCTTCGCACCCGTGTTGTCGGCGACCTTGAGCCGCGACTCCTGCTGGATCACGTCTGAACTCCTGTTAGTCGCGCCGGTTCTCCCGCGGGGGCTGCGCCCCCGCGAACCCCCGAAAAGCTCCGTGCTTCGCACGCTTCCAGAGACTCGAAGCAGAGCTTCGAACCCCCCGAAAAGCTCCGTGCTTCGCACGTTTCCAGAGACTCGAAGCAGAGCTTCGAATCCTCGGAAAGCTCCGTGCTTCGCACGTTTTTCCTAGGGTTCGAAAGCAGAGCTTTCGAACCCTCAGCAGCTACGTACTTCGCACGTTTTCTGGGATTCGCGAAAGCGGAGCTTTCGCGTGAGCCTGGCGGAACCTGTCATTGTCTTGTTCCCCCGGCCACAGCGCCCCGTAGGGCGCCGCACCGCAGGCGACGCGAGGCCGGGAGGCCCCGCGTCCTTGGACGCCGTCATGGGGGCTCTGAGAGCCCCCACGAGGCGCGGTGCAACAGAGAGGGCCCGGCTTACTTGGCCTTCTCGAGGATCTCCACGACCCTCCACCGCTTGGTGGCGGAGAGGGGGCGGGTCTCCATCAGCAGCACGCGGTCGCCGACGCCACAGGCGTTGGCCTCGTCGTGCGCCTTGTACTTGGTCGTACGGCGGATGACCTTGCCGTACAGACGGTGCTTGACGCGGTCCTCGACGGCGACGACGACGGTCTTGTCCATCTTGTCGCTCACCACGAGGCCCTCACGGACCTTGCGGAAGTTCCGCTGCTCGTTCGTCGTCTCGGTGGTCTCGGTCTCAGCCATCGCTCGTCTCCTTCTCGACCGTGACGATGCCCAGCTCGCGCTCGCGCATCACGGTGTAGATACGGGCGATCTCGCGGCGGACGGCACGCAGCCGCCCGTGGCTCTCCAACTGACCGGTCGCTGCCTGGAAACGGAGGTTGAACAGCTCCTCCTTGGCTTCCTTGAGCTTCTGGACGAGAGTGTCCTCGTCCTCCACTCGCAGCTCGCCGGCGGTCAGGCCCTTAGCCATCACGCCTCACCCACTTCACGCTTAACGATCTTGCACTTCATCGGCAGCTTGTGGATCGCCCTGGTGAGCGCCTCACGCGCGACCGACTCCGCCACGCCGGACAGCTCGAACATCACGCGTCCGGGCTTGACGTTGGCGATCCACCACTCCGGCGAACCCTTACCGGAACCCATGCGGGTCTCGGCGGGCTTCTTCGTGAGGGGACGGTCGGGGTAGATGTTGATCCACACCTTGCCGCCACGGCGGATGTGACGGGTCATGGCGATACGAGCGGACTCGATCTGGCGGTTGGTCACGTAGGAGTGCTCAATCGCCTGAATGCCGAACTCGCCGAACACGACCCTGGTGCCGCCCTTGGCGGCTCCGCTGCGGTCAGGCCGGTGCTGCTTGCGGTGCTTGACCCTGCGCGGGATCAGCATGGTCAGCTCCCTTCAGCACCCGGCTGCGCAGCCGGGCCGGTCTCGGGGGCGGCCTGCGAGGCCGCCTCGGTGCGGGGGGCGCGGTCGCCGCGGCCACCACCACGACGGGGGCGGTCACCGCCACCACGACGCGGACGGTCACCGCCGCCGCCGCCACCGCGACGGTCGTCGCGGTCACGACGCTGGCCGGCACGAGCGCCGGCGGCAGCCGCCTCACGCTCGGCGCGGCTCGTCGGAGCCTCGCCCTTGTAGATCCAGACCTTCACGCCGATGCGGCCGAAGGTCGTACGGGCCTCGTAGAAGCCGTAGTCGATGTCCGCGCGAAGGGTGTGCAGGGGCACGCGACCCTCGCGGTAGAACTCCGACCGGGACATCTCGGCGCCGCCCAGACGACCGGAGCACTGGACACGGATGCCCTTGGCGCCGGACTTCATGGCCGACTGCATCGCCTTGCGCATGGCGCGGCGGAACGAGACACGGCTGGACAGCTGCTCGGCGACGCCCTGGGCGACCAGCTGAGCGTCGATCTCGGGGTTCTTGACCTCGAGGATGTTCAGCTGGACCTGCTTCTTGGTCAGCTTCTCCAGGTCGCCACGGATACGGTCCGCCTCGGCGCCGCGGCGGCCGATCACGATGCCGGGACGCGCGGTGTGGATGTCCACCTGCACGCGGTCCGTCGTGCGCTCGATCTCGACCTTGGAGATGCCGGCCCGCTCCATGCCCTTCTGCAGCATGCGGCGGATCGCCACGTCCTCGGCGACGTATGCCTTGTACAGCTTGTCGGCGTACCACCGGCTCTTGAAGTCGGTCGTGATGCCGAGGCGGAACCCGTGCGGGTTAACCTTCTGGCCCACTATCGGGTCCTTCCCTTCGGCTCGCGGGACTCCACGATCACGGTGATGTGGCTCGTCCGCTTGTTGATCCGATAGGCGCGACCCTGTGCACGCGGACGGAACCGCTTCAGCGTCGGGCCCTCGTCGACCCACGCGCGGCTCACGACGAGCGTGCTGGGGTCGAGATCGAAATTGTGCTCGGCATTCGCCATGGCGGAGCTGAGCACCTTGTAGATCGGCTCGCTCGCCGACTGGGGAGCGAACTGCAGCACGGCCTGCGCCTCCGAAGCGGGCAGCCCGCGAATAAGGTCCACCACGCGGCGGGCCTTGAGGGGCGTGACACGGACGAACCGCGCCTGAGCCCTGGCTTCCATCGCTTTCTCCTACTTTCGGGACGCTTACCGCCGGCTGCGGCGGTCTTCCTTGACGTGGCTGCGGAAGGTACGCGTGGGGGCGAACTCTCCGAGCTTGTGACCGATCATCGACTCGGTGACGAACACCGGGACGTGCTTGCGGCCGTCGTGCACGGCGATCGTGTGCCCGAGCATGTCGGGAACGATCATGGAGCGCCGCGACCACGTCTTGATGACGTTCTTGGTGCCCTTCTCGTTCTGGACGTCGACCTTCTTCTGAAGGTGCTCGTCCACAAAGGGACCCTTCTTAAGGCTACGTGGCATTTCGGCTGCTCCTACCGCTTCTTCCTCTTGGACCGACGGCGGATGATCAGCCTGTCGCTGGCCTTGTTCGCCTGACGGGTACGGCCCTCGGGCTTGCCCTTGGGGTTCACCGGGTGACGACCACCGGAGGTCTTACCCTCACCACCACCGTGCGGGTGGTCGACGGGGTTCATCGCGACACCACGAACGGTCGGGCGCTTGCCCTTCCACCGCATACGGCCGGCCTTGCCCCAGTTGATGTTGGCCTGCTCGGCGTTGCCGACCTGGCCCACCGTGGCGCGGCAGCGCACGTCGACCATGCGCATTTCGCCGGACGGCATACGCAGCGTGGCGTACGTGCCCTCCTTGGCGAGCAGCTGGATCTGGGCGCCCGCGGAACGGCCGAGCTTGGCGCCACCGCCCGGACGGAGCTCCACCGCGTGGATGAAGGTACCGGTCGGGATGTTGCGCAGCGGCAGGCAGTTGCCCGGCTTGATGTCGGCGGCCGGGCCGTTCTCGATGCGGTCACCCTGCTTGAGACCCGTCGGCGCGATGATGTAGCGCTTCTCACCGTCGGCGTAGTGGAGCAGAGCGATGTTGGCGGTGCGGTTGGGGTCGTACTCGATGTGAGCGACCTTCGCCGGGATGCCGTCCTTGTCATGCCTACGGAAGTCGATGATCCGGTAGGCGCGCTTGTGACCGCCGCCCTGGTGGCGAGCGGTGACTCGGCCGTGTACGTTGCGGCCGCCCTTGCTGTGAAGGGGTGCAAGCAACGACTTCTCAGGGGTGCTGCGGGTGATCTCGGAGAAGTCCGAGACACTCGATCCGCGGCGACCCGGAGTCGTCGGCTTGTATTTACGGATGCCCATCTTTTTCGTTCATCCTTCGTCGGTTACATGGGTGAGCCCGCCGCACCGGAGTGCGACGGTCTCAGCCCCGCGGACCTCTCGGCCCACTCACTTCTATGGCTGTCAGCCGATCTGACCGAAGATGTCGATCCGATCGCCCTCCACCAGGCTCACGATGGCGCGCTTGGTGTCGGGACGCTTGCCGAAACCGGTACGGGTGCGCTTGCGCTTGCCCTGCCGGTTGATGGTGTTCACGCTGGTGACCTTGACCCCGAAGATCTGCTCAACGGCAATCTTGACCTGGGTCTTGTTCGCGGTCTTCCGCACCAGGAACGTGTACTTGTTGTTCTCATCGATCAGGCCGTAGCTCTTCTCAGAGACGACCGGCTTGATGATGATGTCGCGCGGGTCGGCGATCTTCTCCATCAGGCGTCTTCCTTCCCGCCACTCAGCCGCGACACGACCTGGTCGTACGCCTCCTGGGTGAAGACCACGTCGTCGTGCACGAGCACGTCGTAGGTGTTGAGCTGCCCGGCGTCCAGCAGGTGGACCTCCGGAGCGTTGCGCAGGCTCAGCCAGGTCAGCTCGTCGTCCGCGTCGACCACGACGAGGACGCGGGCCGACTCGGTGATCTTGCGCAGGGCCTCCAGGGCGGCCTTGGTCTTGGGCGTCTCGCCCGTGACCAGGGAGCTCACCACGTGAACGCGACCGCCGCCGGCCCGGTCGGAGAGGGCGCCACGCAGGGCGGCGACCTTCATCTTCTTGGGCGTCCGCTGCGCGTAGTCACGCGGGACGGGGCCGTGCACAGTGCCACCGCCGGTGAACTGCGGCGCACGGGTCGAACCCTGACGGGCGCGGCCGGTGCCCTTCTGGCGGTACGGCTTCTTGCCACCGCCGGAGACCTCACCACGGGTCTTGGCCTTGTGGGTGCCCTGCCGGCGAGCGGCGAGCTGGGCCACGACCACCTGGTGGATCAGCGGAATGTTGACCTTGGCGCCGAAGATGTCTTCGGGCAGGTCAACCGTGCCGGTCTTCGCGCCGCTGGCGTCGAGGACGTCAATAGTGGTGCTCACTTGGCAGCCCCCTTCTTGGCAGCGGTACGGACGAGGACCAGGCTGCCGTTGGCACCGGGGATCGCACCCTTGATCAGGATGAGACCGTTCTCGGCGTCCACGGCGTGAACCTTCAGGCTCTGCACGGTGGTGCGGACGTTACCCATCCGGCCAGCCATACGCAGACCCTTGAAAACGCGGCCCGGGGTGGCGCAGCCACCGATGGAACCCGGCGAGCGGTGCTTGCGCTGCGTACCGTGCGACGCGCCCAGACCACCGAAGCCGTGCCGCTTCATGACACCGGCGAAGCCCTTGCCCTTACTCTTGCCCGTCACGTCGACGAACTGGCCGGCCTCGAAGGTGTCGGCCAGCAGCTCCTGGCCCAGGGTGTAGTCGCTCGCGTCGTCGGTGCGGATCTCCGCGAAGTAACGGCGCGGGGTGATGTCGTGCTTACGCAGGTAGTCGCCGAGCGGCTTGTTGACCTTCCGGGGGTCGACCTGCCCGAACCCGAGCTGGATGGCGGAGTAGCCGTCCTTGTCGGCAGTGCGGACGCGGGTCACCACGCACGGACCGGCCTCGACCACGGTCACCGGCACCATCCGGTTGTCCGCGTCGAAGACCTGGGTCATGCCGAGCTTCTTGCCCAGGACGCCCTTGATCGTCTTAGCCATGTCAGTGCGTTCCCTCAGAGCTTGATCGAAATGTCGACACCCGCGGGGAGGTCGAGCCGCATGAGCGAGTCAACCGTCTTGGGGGTCGGGTCGATGATGTCAATCAGCCGCTTGTGCGTGCGCATCTCGAAGTGCTCGCGGCTGTCCTTGTACTTGTGCGGCGAGCGGATGACGCAGTACACGTTCTTCTCGGTCGGCAGCGGCACCGGGCCTGCGACCTTCGCGCCAGTCCGCGTCACCGTCTCGACGATCTTCTTGGCCGAGCTATCGATGACCTCGTGGTCATAGGCCTTAAGCCGGATGCGGATCTTCTGTCCCGCCATAATGGCCTCGGTGTCCTTCGCTGTCGTCTGAAAAAGTATCGTGCGGCCTGTTGCCGCTGTGTGTTCATGCAGGTCGAACCCGCACTGACCCCACGAGGCAGACGTAGTCGATCTGCCTTTTCTTCCGTGATCCGGCAGTGACTTCGGTCACTGTGTCTCCACCGCCGGCCGAAGCTACTGCTGGATCACGGCGCCTTGCATGGGGCCTTACGTGGTGCGGCGGTCGGTCCCGAGGTCCGGGGCCGACCGCCGCCCCGACGGTCCAGCTACTTGATGATCTTGACGACCCGGCCGGCGCCGACGGTACGGCCACCCTCACGGATCGCGAACTTCAGGCCTTCCTCCATGGCGATGGGCTGGATCAGCTCAACGCGCATTTCGGTGTTGTCGCCCGGCATGACCATCTCGGTGCCCTCGGGGAGGTTCACCACACCGGTCACGTCAGTCGTACGGAAGTAGAACTGCGGGCGGTAGTTGTTGAAGAACGGCGTGTGGCGGCCGCCCTCGTCCTTGGACAGGATGTAGACCTGGCCGGTGAACTCGGTGTGCGGGGTGGTCGTGCCCGGCTTGATGATGCACTGGCCGCGCTCGACCTGCTCGCGCTTGATACCACGGAGGAGCAGAGCGGCGTTGTCGCCGGCGTGACCCTCGTCGAGCATCTTGTTGAACATCTCGATGCTGGTGACGGTGGTGGTCGTCTTCTCTTCCTTGATACCGATGATGTCAACCTGCTCGTTGACCTTCACGATACCGCGCTCGATACGGCCGGTGACGACCGTACCGCGACCGGTGATCGAGAAGACGTCCTCGACCGGCATGAGGAACGGCTTGTCCGTCTCACGCGGGGGCTCGGGAACGTTCTCGTCCACGGCGTTCATGAGCTCGACGATGCTGTCGGCCCACTTCTCGTCACCCTCGAGAGCCTTGAGGGCGGAGACGCGGACGACGGGCAGGTCGTCGCCGGGGAACTCCTGAGCGGACAGAAGCTCGCGGACCTCGAGCTCGACGAGCTCGAGGATCTCCTCGTCGTCGACCATGTCGGCCTTGTTGAGAGCCACGACGATGTAGGGGACGCCGACCTGGCGGGCCAGGAGGACGTGCTCCTTCGTCTGCGGCATCGGGCCGTCGGTGGCGGCGACCACCAGGATGGCGCCGTCCATCTGAGCGGCACCGGTGATCATGTTCTTCACGTAGTCGGCGTGACCGGGGCAGTCAACGTGAGCGTAGTGACGCTTCTCGGTCTGGTACTCGACGTGCGCGATGGAGATCGTGATGCCGCGAGCCTTCTCCTCGGGCGCCTTGTCGATCTTGTCGAACGGGGTCGCCTTGTTGAGCTCGGGGAAACGGTCGTGAAGCACCTTGGTGATCGCCGCGGTCAGCGTGGTCTTGCCGTGGTCGATGTGCCCAATGGTGCCGATGTTCATGTGCGGCTTGGTCCGCTCGAACTTGGCCTTAGCCACTGGTTCTCTCCTTGAGAATCTGACTGACTTTCGTCTACACACTCGGGCCCGGGAACTCCCGAAACCCTTGGCGGTGGGGTGGCTCTCACCACCCCACCAGGGACCAGGACTGAAGTCCTGGTCCGATCCCTCGCGGGACCGGACCGGGAACTACTCGCCCCGGGCCTTCGCGACGATCTCCTTGGCGATGCCCGGAGGCACCTCCGAGTAGGAGTCGAACTGCATGCTGTAGCTCGCGCGCCCCTGCGTCTTGCTACGCAGGTCACCCACGTAGCCGAACATCTCAGACAGCGGCACGAGCGCCTGGACGACCTTGGCGCCTGCCCGGTCGTCCATCGCCTGGATCTGCCCGCGGCGACCGTTGAGGTCACCGATGACATCACCCATGTAGTCCTCGGGCGTGGTGACCTCAACGGCCATCATCGGCTCGAGAAGAACGGCGTCCGCCTTGCGCGCGGCCTCCTTGAAGGCCATCGAGCCGGCGATCTTGAAGGCCATTTCCGAGGAGTCCACGTCGTGGGCCGCACCGTCGGTCAGCGTAACCTTCACGCCCACCATCGGGTAACCGGCCAGCACGCCGAACTCGGCGGCCTCCTGCGCGCCCGCGTCGACCGACGGGATGTACTCCCTCGGGACGCGGCCACCGGTGACCTTGTTCTCGAACTCGTAGCCGTCGTTGCCTTCGCCCAGCGGCTCGAGGTTGATGATCACCCGCGCGAACTGACCGGAACCACCGGTCTGCTTCTTGTGGGTGTAGTCGATCTTCTCCACCTTGCGGCGGATGGTCTCGCGGTAGGCCACCTGCGGGCGGCCCACGTTGGCCTCGACCTTGAACTCGCGACGCATACGGTCGACGAGGATCTCCAGGTGAAGCTCGCCCATGCCCCAGATGACGGTCTGACCGGTCTCCTCGTCACGACGGACCTGGAAGGACGGGTCCTCCTCGGCCAGGCGCTGGATCGCGATCGACAGCTTCTCCTGGTCGCCCTTGGTCTTGGGCTCGATGGCGACGTTGATGACCGGAGCCGGGAACGTCATCGACTCGAGCACGACCTGGTTCGACGGGTCGGACAGGGTGTCGCCGGTCGTGGTGTCCTTCAGACCCATGACGGCGACGATCTGACCAGCGATCGCCGACGGGCGCTCTTCGCGCTTGTTGGCGTGCATCTGGTAGATCTTGCCGATCCGCTCCTTCTTACCCTTCACAGAGTTGATGACCTGTGAACCGGTCTCGAGCGTGCCCGAGTAGATGCGGATGTAGGTGAGCTTGCCCAGGTGCGGGTCGCTGGCGATCTTGAAGGCCAGCGCGGAGAACGGCTCGGTCGGGTCGGCGTGCCGCTCGATCACCTTCTCCTCGTTGCCGACCGCGTGGCCCTTGAAGGCCGGGATGTCGGTCGGGGCGGGGAGGTAGGCGACGATCGCGTCGAGCAGGGGCTGAACGCCCTTGTTCTTGAACGCGGTGCCGCACAGGACCGGGTTGATGGCGCTGGCCAGCGTGGCGCGGCGGATGGCCGCCACCAGCTGCTCCTCGGTCGGCTGCGTGCCTTCGAGGTAGAGCTCCATCAGCTCGTCGTCGTTCTCGGCGACGGTCTCGATCAGCCTGTCGCGCCACTCGCGGGCGGCGTCGACGTGGTCGGCCGGGATGTCGACGACGTCGTACATCTCGCCCTTGGCCGCCTCGGCGGACCAGATGAGACCCTTCATCTTGATGAGGTCGATGACGCCCTTGAAGTCGGCCTCAACGCCCCACGGGAGCTGGATGACGGCCGGGGTCGCGCCCAGGCGGCCGATCATCATGTCGACGCAGCGGTGGAACTCCGCGCCGACACGGTCCATCTTGTTCACGAAGCAGATGCGGGGCACTTCGTAGCGGTCAGCCTGGCGCCACACCGTCTCCGACTGCGGCTCGACACCGGCGACGCCGTCGAACACGGCGACCGCGCCGTCGAGGACGCGGAGCGAACGCTCCACCTCGATGGTGAAGTCGACGTGACCCGGAGTGTCGATGATGTTGATCGTGTGACCGACCCACTCGCAGGTGGTCGCGGCAGACGTGATCGTGATGCCGCGCTCCTGCTCCTGCTCCATCCAGTCCATCGTGGCTGCGCCTTCGTGGACCTCACCGATCTTGTAGTTGATACCGGTGTAGAACAGGATGCGCTCGGTCGTGGTGGTCTTGCCCGCGTCGATATGGGCCATGATCCCGATGTTTCGGACCTTGGCCAGGTCAAGAGCGGTCTGGGTGGCCACTTCTCTCGCGTCCTCGTCGTCTCGTCGAACCCACTACCAGCGGTAGTGAGCGAAGGCCTTGTTGGACTCGGCCATCTTGTGGGTGTCCTCGCGCTTCTTGACGCTCGCCCCGAGGCCGTTGCTGGCGTCGAGGAGCTCGTTCATGAGGCGCTCGGTCATGGTCTTCTCGCGGCGGGCGCGGGAGTACTGCACCAGCCAGCGCAGGGCCAGGGTGGTGCTGCGCGCCGCGCGCACCTCAACCGGCACCTGGTAGGTCGCGCCACCGACACGACGGCTGCGGACCTCGAGAGTCGGCTTGACGTTGTCAAGCGCGCGCTTCAGGGTGACGACCGGGTCGTTGCCCGTCTTCTCCCTGCAGCCCTCGAGGGCGCCGTAGACGATCGACTGCGCGATGGAGCGCTTGCCGTCCAGGAGCACCTTGTTGATCAGGGCGGTCACCAGAGGCGAGCTGTAAACCGGGTCAGCCATGAGCTGACGACGGCCAGGAGAACCCTTACGAGGCATTGTTAGCTCTTCTCCCTCTTCGCGCCGTAGCGGCTACGGGCCTGCTTGCGGTTACGGACACCCTGGGTGTCGAGCGAACCGCGGATGATCTTGTAGCGAACACCAGGCAGGTCCTTCACACGACCGCCACGCACGAGCACGATGGAGTGCTCCTGCAGGTTGTGACCCACACCCGGGATGTAGGCCGTGACCTCGATGCCGTTCGTGAGCCGAACGCGGGCCACCTTGCGCAGTGCCGAGTTGGGCTTCTTCGGAGTCGTGGTGTAAACGCGCTGGCACACACCGCGCCGCTGCGGACTCCCCTTGAGGGCAGGAGTCTTGGTCTTGGAGACCTTGTCCTGCCGGCCCTTGCGGACCAACTGCTGAATAGTGGGCACTGCCACTCCGTTTCGTGCCTTGGCCGGTGTTACGTCGTTGGGTCTTGCATTTCGCAGGTTCTGCCGGTGTCATGACCTGCTGGTTTATCTTGTCTCGGCGCCCCCGCGCTCGGGCGTGTCGCGCTGTTCACACAGACACATCCGCGAGGATTACGAGCCAGGAAGCCGTCCCGCGCCCGCAATGAGCGCACGGTCGAGAGCCCGCAAGAAGACGGGCACGATGCTCAAGACTACCCAGGCCCTGGCGACACGTCAAAACGGCGCGGCAAAGCGGATAAGCCTTGCCACTCCGGGTCGCCCGGGGCCTATTTCATCCAGCCCATCTACAGCTCCGCAGACATGATATAGCCCCCTGGGGTGTTCCGCCCCCAAGTCCACGAACCGCCATCCACCCGTAACTTCCCATTGCCCCGGCCGTAGGCGTGGGCGGTGCCCGCCTGACCACCGACACGGCCCACAGAGCGTCGTAACGGCGGCTCACCACTGACGGGCTCAGAGGCCGTCTCCCTGGAAGGCCCCCGGCCCCGTACGGCGTCTGGGGCGGCCACGGCTCCGCCGTAACGGGACAAGGGCCGGAAAGCGAACGCGCCCGGGACTCTCTGCCGAGAGGCCCGGGCGCGTCACCTACAGACGACTAGGAAATCACCTGTTGTACTGGCCGAAGTCGTACTCCTCCAGGGGGACGGCCTCGCCGCTGCCCGTGCCGAAGGTGTAGTCGGCCGCCGAGCCGTCGTAACCGCCGACGGTGTACATCGCGGCCTTGGCCTCCTCGGTCGGCTCCACCCGGATGTTGCGGTACTGCGGCATGCCGGTACCGGCCGGGATGAGCTTACCGATGATGACGTTCTCCTTCAGGCCCAGGAGCGAGTCGGACTTGGCGTGGATCGCCGCGTCCGTCAGGACCCTGGTCGTCTCCTGGAAGGAGGCCGCCGACAGCCACGACTCGGTGGCGAGCGAGGCCTTCGTGATGCCCATGAGCACCGGACGGCCCGCGGCCGGCGAGCCGCTCTCCGCCACCGTCTCACGGTTCATCTGCTCGAAGCGCGGACGCTCGACGAGCTCGCCGGGCAGCAGGTCGGTGTCACCGGACTCCAGCACGTTCACGCGCTTGAGCATCTGCCGCACGATGATCTCGATGTGCTTGTCGTGGATCGACACACCCTGCGAGCGGTAGACCTGCTGGACCTCCGCCACCAGGTGCAGCTGCACGGCCCGCGGGCCGAGGATGCGCAGCACCTCGTTGGGGTTGACCGCACCGGCGACCAGCTGCTGGCCGACCGTGACGCGCTGGCCGTCCTGCACGAGCAGGCGGGAACGCATCGAGACCGGGTAGGCGATCTCCTCCGAACCGTCGTCGGGGGTGATCACGATCTTCCTGGTCTTGTCGGTCTCGTCGATCCGGACCCGGCCCTCGGCCTCGGAGATCGGGGCGACACCCTTGGGGATGCGCGCCTCGAAGAGCTCCGTGACACGGGGCAGACCGTGGGTGATGTCGGCGCCGGCCACACCACCGGTGTGGAACGTACGCATCGTCAGCTGCGTGCCGGGCTCACCGATCGACTGGGCGGCGATGATGCCGACCGCCTCGCCGACGTCCACGAGCTTGCCGGTGGCCAGCGAGCGGCCGTAGCAGGTCGCGCAGACACCGATCTTGGCCTCGCAGACGAGCGCGCTGCGGGTGCGGACGGTCTCGACGCCGGCCTCGACCAGCTTCGTCACGTGGTTGTCGTTGATGTCGACACCCGCCGGGACGATGATCTTGCCGTCCACCTCGACGTCCTCGGCCAGGATGCGGCCGTGCACGTTGGACTCGGCGTTCTCCGCCTTGACCAGGTTGCCCGACGCGTCGCGGTCGGCCACGTGGAGCGGGACCGCGCGGTCGGTGCCGCAGTCGATCTCGCGCACGATGACGTCCTGCGCCACGTCCACCAGACGACGGGTCAGGTAACCCGAGTCGGCGGTACGCAGAGCGGTGTCGGCCAGACCCTTCCGCTGACCGTGGGTGGAGATGAAGTATTCCAGCACCGACAGGCCCTCGCGGAACGAGGCCTTGATCGGCCGCGGGATCGTCTCACCCTTGGTGTTGGACACCAGGCCACGGATGCCGGCGATCTGCCGGACCTGCATCTTGTTACCACGGGCGCCGGAGTTGACCATCATCCAGACCGGGTTGGTCGCCGGGAAGGCGTTGACCATGTCGGTCTCGACGTCGGCCGTCGCGTGCGTCCAGATCTCGATGAGCTCCTGACGGCGCTCCTCGTCGGTGATCAGACCGCGCTCGTACTCGCGCTGGACCTTGTCGGCCCGGCGCTCGTAGTTCTCCATGATGTCGGTCTTGTTCGGGGGCGCGACGACGTCCTCGATCGAGATGGTGACACCGGAACGGGTCGCCCAGCGGAAGCCGGCGTCCTTGAGCGCGTCGAGCGAGTTGGCGACCTCGATCTTGGGGTAGGTCTCCGCCAGCTCGTTCACGATCGTGGACAGCTGCTTCTTGCCGACCTGGAAGTCGACGAAGGGGTAGCTGTCCGGCAGCGTCTGGTTGAACAGGCACCGCCCGAACGTCGTCTCCAGGCGGATCGCGTCGCCCTGCTCCCAGCCCTCGGGGGCCACCCACTCGCGCGGCGGCAGGACGTCCTTCAGCCGGATCTGGATCTTCGCCTGGATCTCCAGCTCGCGGCGGTCGAAGGCCATCTGCGCCTCGGCGATCGAGCCGAACACGCGGCCCTCACCCTCAGCACCGTCCTTCTGGGTGGTCAGCCAGTAGAGGCCGATGACCATGTCCTGGGTGGGCATCGTCACGGGCTTGCCGTCGGCCGGCTTGAGGATGTTGTTGGTCGAGAGCATCAGGATGCGAGCCTCGGCCTGGGCCTCAGCCGACAGCGGCAGGTGCACGGCCATCTGGTCGCCGTCGAAGTCCGCGTTGAACGCGGTGCAGACGAGCGGGTGGATCTGGATGGCCTTGCCCTCGACCAGCTGCGGCTCGAACGCCTGGATGCCCAGGCGGTGGAGCGTCGGAGCACGGTTGAGCAGCACCGGGTGCTCGGTGATGACCTCTTCGAGCACGTCCCACACCACGGGGCGGGCGCGCTCGACCATCCGCTTGGCCGACTTGATGTTCTGCGCGTGGTTGAGGTCCACGAGCCGCTTCATCACGAACGGCTTGAACAGCTCCAGCGCCATCTGCTTGGGCAGACCGCACTGGTGCAGCTTGAGCTGCGGGCCGACGACGATGACCGAACGGCCGGAGTAGTCGACTCGCTTGCCCAGCAGGTTCTGGCGGAAACGACCCTGCTTGCCCTTCAGCATGTCGCTGAGGGACTTCAGCGGCCGGTTGCCGGGGCCGGTGACCGGGCGACCGCGACGGCCGTTGTCGAACAGCGCGTCCACGGCCTCCTGCAGCATCCGCTTCTCGTTGTTCACGATGATCTCGGGCGCGCCGAGGTCGAGCAGACGCTTGAGGCGGTTGTTCCGGTTGATGACCCGGCGGTAGAGGTCGTTGAGGTCGGAGGTCGCGAACCGGCCACCGTCGAGCTGCACCATCGGGCGCAGGTCCGGCGGGATGACCGGGATGCAGTCGAGCACCATGCCCCGCGGCGAGTTGGTCGTGTTGAGGAACGCCGACACGACCTTGAGCCGCTTGAGCGCGCGGGCCTTCTTCTGGCCCTTGCCGCTGCGGATGGTCTCGCGCAGGTTCTCGGCCTCGGCGTCGAGGTCGAAGCTGATCAGGCGGTCCTGGATCGCCTGCGCGCCCATGCCGCCCTTGAAGTAGCGGCCGAAGCGGTCACGCATCTCGCGGTAGAGCAGCTCGTCGCCCTCGAGGTCCTGGACCTTGAGGTTCTTGAAGCGGCTCCAGACCTCGTCGAGCCGGTCCAGCTCGCGCTGGGCCCGGTCACGGAGCTGACGCATCTCGCGCTCGGCGCCCTCGCGGACCTTGCGGCGCTGGTCGCCCTTGGCGCCGGCGGCCTCGAGCTCGGCCAGGTCACCCTCGAGCTTCTTCTGCCGGGCCTCGACGTCGGCGTCACGGCGCTGCTCGATGTGCTGCCGCTCGACGGAGATCTTCGCCTCCAGCGAGGGCAGGTCACGCTCACGCATCTCGGTGTCGACATGCGTGATCATGTACGCCGCGAAGTAGATGACCTTCTCCAGGTCCTTCGGGGCCAGGTCGAGCAGGTAACCGAGGCGCGACGGGACGCCCTTGAAGTACCAGATGTGCGTGACCGGCGCGGCCAGCTCGATGTGGCCCATCCGCTCACGACGCACCTTGGCGCGAGTCACCTCGACGCCACAGCGCTCACAGATGATGCCCTTGAAGCGGACGCGCTTGTACTTGCCGCAGTAGCACTCCCAGTCGCGGGTCGGGCCGAAGATCTTCTCGCAGAAGAGTCCGTCCTTTTCCGGCTTGAGAGTCCGGTAGTTGATGGTCTCGGGCTTCTTGACCTCGCCGTGCGACCACTGACGGATGTCGTCGGCGGTCGCGAGGCCGATCCTGAGCTCGTCGAAGAAGTTGACGTCTAGCATTTTGTGCGATCTCCCCCTCAGACTTCTTCCACGCTGCTCGGCTCACGCCGGGACAGATCGATGCCGAGCTCCTCCGCCGCGCGGAAGACGTCCTCGTCGGTGTCGCGCATCTCGATGGACATGCCGTCGCTGGAGAGCACCTCGACGTTGAGGCACAGCGACTGCATTTCCTTGATGAGGACCTTGAAGGACTCGGGGATGCCGGGCTCGGGGATGTTCTCGCCCTTGACGATGGCCTCGTAGACCTTCACGCGGCCCAGGACGTCGTCGGACTTGATGGTCAGCAGCTCCTGCAGGGCGTAGGCGGCGCCGTACGCCTCCAGCGCCCAGACCTCCATCTCACCGAAGCGCTGGCCACCGAACTGGGCCTTGCCGCCGAGCGGCTGCTGGGTGATCATGGAGTAGGGGCCGGTCGACCGAGCGTGAATCTTGTCGTCGACCAGGTGGAGCAGCTTGAGGATGTAGATGTAGCCGACCGCGATCGGGTACGGGAACGGCTCGCCGGAGCGGCCGTCGAACAGCCGGGCCTTGCCGCTCTGCTGCACCATCCGGTCCCCGTCGCGGTTGGGAATGGTGCTGTCGAGCAGACCGACGATCTCCTCCTCGTGGGCACCGTCGAAGACCGGCGTGGCCATGTTGGTGCGCGGGGCGACCTTCTCGAAGCCCTTGTCACGCAGCCGCTCGGCCCAGGCCTCCTGGATGCCCGAGATGTCCCACCCTCTGGCGGCGATCCATCCGAGATGGGTCTCCAGGACCTGGCCGACGTTCATCCGGCCGGGCACGCCGAGCGGGTTGAGGATGATGTCGACCGGGGTGCCGTCCTCCAGGAACGGCATGTCCTCGACCGGCAGGATCTTGGAGATGACGCCCTT